>JAABSF010000014.1 GCA_011390535.1 Deltaproteobacteria bacterium
TTCAAGCCCCGCCTCCAAGGCAGCGGACCTGCACTCTTCCACGGAATAATCGGGTCCTAAATAGGAGTGGTCCAATACCACCTCCCGAGGCCTCCCGCTTACATTGTGCCAAACCTCCAGAGCAGCACCCAAAGCACCGCCTGCGTCCATTGCCGCAGGATGAAAATAAAGACTCTCAAAAGGAGTGTGGTCCTGAATTTTGCCGTTCAGCAATGAATTCAGGGCACAGCCACCGGCCATACATAAATTTTTTGAGCCGGTCATCACCGACAACCGGCGCAACATATGAAAAACTGTCTCCTCCATCGTTTTTTGGACCGAAGCCGCGATATCGAAATGTCTCTCTTCAACAGACGCTCCCGGCTCTCTCGGAGGCCCTAAAACATCCACTGCCTTTCGACTGTAACGACGATGCTTCGCCAAATGATGATCCAAAAAGGTGACATCCAGACAAAACCCACCATCATCCGTCTTCATGAGCACATTCTCTGCCAAATAATCATAAAAACGGGGCTCTCCCCATCCCGCCATCCCCATCACTTTATACTCATCCCCGGCAAACATGTCGAACCCGAGGAAATTGGTAAAAGCGCTATAAAACTGCCCGATGGAATGCGGCAGTTTGATCCTCTTCAACACCGAGATGGTCTCCCCACGACCTTGCCCGAAGAGAGTAGTCGTAGCTTCGCCCGTCCCGTCATAAGAAAATATCGCCGATTCTTCAAAGGGCGACGTAAGGAACACTGAAGCAGCATGAGCGATATGATGCTCCACGAAATGAAAATGAAAAGTCCCTCCATACCTTCTTTTCAATCTGTGCGGCAGGGTAAACATAGGCAGGTAAGAACCTCTGACTTGTCTCCCTCCCCTCTTCGCCCTGGCCCAGAAAAGATCCAACCCACGCAGGGCAATCCCCAGAGTATGCAAAACCCTATGACCCAAAATCCAGGGCTGCCAATAATGAGCTACATGGTCGATCTGCTCCATGGTGATACCCTCACGAAGCAACCCCTCGGCCATGGCATTCTCTGGAAACCCGATGTGATGTTTTTTTCTTGTGTAACGCTCTTCTTCGGCGGCAAAGACGATCTCACCATCCTTGATCAACGCCGCTGCAGATTCACCCATTGTTGCAAGTCCAAGTATATACATGGCCCGGAATTTTAGGCGCACATGTTTCAAAGGTCAACAGTCAGGTCAACAGCGCGCGCGGTTTTCAAAAGTTGAAGATTAAAGACATAGGCCGTGGCAAAAAGTCGCAGCAGGGCTTTTACTTCATAGAACCTTAGCCTGCAAATCTATTTCGAGGGGTTGACTTCCCATATCGATTCAATAATAATGTATTATGTATTGGTAAAGTTAGCCGGGAACGTGCATCAGCAGATATTTCCGGTTTGAAAGCTGCGTAAAGAAAGGGTCTTCCAATGAAGAATAAAGTTTTACTTACCTCGAAGTTTTGGGTCTTCGCCTTGTTGGTTCCATTTTTTGTCGGTTGTTTTGAAATGCCGAGCGATGACGAGAAAAAGAAGGACGCTGAAGTTGAACCCGATCCAGTGGAAGCCCCCGCTTTACACAATATATCCACCCAATCAGTGAGAGTGGGAGATCCGGTAACCTTTGAAGGCGCCAATTTCCTAAACGACGACAGAGCGGCGACACTCATCACTTTCAAGGGCACTTATTTTAGAAGCGACGGCCAGCAAGAGAGTGTCGATCTAACCATCGAACCTGAAATTTTAAGCTCTACTGAAGCCATCTGGAAACAATTCGGGCCCTTTGATGTTCCCTTTTGTCAATCCGGCGATCAAACCGGAACTTTTTGGGGGACAATCCAAGCGGTGAACGTGTTGAGAGACACTGAAGAAGAGCTCTTGCAAGACGGCTCCGTAGACATTGAGTTGCAGGTTTTACCATCGGTCGTTGTGAGGGTTTTCCAGCCGACCGAAGCTGATTGCAGGACACGCTCCAATGTCGTGCTTGACCACATCCCCTATAAGTTAGAAGTTGCAGCGGTGGGATTTACGCCCACCGAGTTCAAGTACACCCTGTCTCCCGGTGCCCTGATGTCCCCTAATCCGGAGGACGAACCCTCTGAGGAACCCATTGAGATATTGCGTTCGGCAACTTCAAAAGTCGGAAAACTGGGCTTCAACGAATACTTAAACTTCGCCCCTGTCCCTTACGGGGTTCACGGCTACAACACTTGGATCAGAATTGAGTCACGATCATCAACAGGAGACACTATTACCCACTTGCTGCCTCTCACCGTAAGACAGCCATTGGTAGCACGTTATGCCGGCAAGGTGGAGATAGCACAAATTTACGACCCACAGCCTGTTTCAGGTTGCATCTATGGCGACGAGACCGGACGAAGTGTTCAATACACCGAAACTCATGAAGAGGTCCGCGAGCGTGAATACGGAACTACCTTCACCTCCGGCTGGGAGCAAAGTTACACACAATCCCACACCGAGTCTTATGGTGAAGGCGGCGCAGAAGCAAACCGTTTGGGTTTTTCAACCACCGACGGAGTATCCTTCGGATGGAACATGAACACCGAGGTTTCAGGCTCTGTGGGCATAGAAGGTATTGCAAAAGTGGGCGTTTCGGTGGGCATGGGGGTTTCTTTTGAGCAAAGTCATTCGCAGACAACAAGTGGGGACAAAACGGTGTCGGCAAACTGGAACTGGAACCAAGCTGTAACCGAAAGTCAATCCGCTTCTCAGACAGTGCAACAATCCGGGACAGAGATCATGAAGGTGAGATCTTCTCAGAGCGAGAGCCTCAACTTTGCAGTGGAGCTCTTGCCTATGAAATACGGGGTCTTTTATCGCCAGACTACAAGGCTCGTTCGAAAAGTAGAACTCGTGGCTTACGACTTGTGCGGCAACTGGACTGTTGTTGGCTCCATGTACCTGAGCGATTTCACATGGGCACCAGACCTGGCCATGGGCGACTCTTGCCCTCCGTTCCCGGAGTCAAATCTGTCTTCTGCGAAGTGCTACATCTCTCCTTGTGATTAATTTCGAATCGCCCCGGCTCATTAGAAGCGGGGCGCTTTGAATTATTGTGTGTTTTCAGCATGTTTATTCTTGAGTCAACCCTTAGATTATCGGTCATAGCGCTTCTCTCCTTATCCTTTTTTGCATGCCTCAACAATGTTGAACCTCTAAAAGAAGATCCCATGGACGGAGGTGGAACCGGCAAATATGCCTCTTGGGGGGTTTTCCAACCGGGTAGCGGCACAACGGATTCCAGAGACGATGTCGCAAAGCTTTTCGGCCCTCCTGATGGAGATACTCTTCATCTGGGAGCACGCGGTTCCGTTGATGTATCTTTCAATGATCTGTTGATCTATGATCTGAGCGGACCCGACATAAAAATCTACGCCACCATAGATCCCGAAGAAGAAGCCTCTGTTTACGGCTCTGAAGATGGTGCTGATTTTGAGTTCATCACAATTATTCCCGCCCTAGATCAATCGCACGATAATCCTAGTTTTGAGGTTGAACTGGCTGACGGCGCACTGAGAAACATCCTCTTTTTGAGGGTGATCGACAAGGGATCCGGGAACGGAATTGAAATAGACGCCATAGAGGTTATCAACCCGCCCCAATGAAAATCACACTTTGAAAAATCATGTATTCTTCAAGAATTTCATCGACTCAACAAAAATGTGGAACTCAAATAAATCGCGGAGTCGAACAGGCCGTCGCCTTCAGGCGGCGGTCGTTGACGCAGACGACAGAAACCCCCGCATTGATGCGGGGGAGCTTCCGCATTTGAGCACTGCTTGTTGCTTACAGACAATCTGAATGGTAAACTGAAACTGTAAAACACAAAAGATTACATTAATTATTTTCGTATCTCGTTTAGTATCGGGATACGCTAGACTGCACTATGAGGATTTTTATGAAAAGCCACGGAATATTCAGAAGCATCGCACAGCTCTGTTTTGTATCGCTTGTCACCATACCTGCTCTAACCCTTGTTTCTTGTTCAGACGACAGCGGAACCAATGAGAACCATTTTGTCGACACCGGAGTTTGTGAAGATGAATGTGCCCCTGGTGAGAGAACCTGCGTTACAGGTGGATACCGGCCTTGTGGGGACTTTGATGACGACGACTGTTACGAGTGGGGGCCGGTGGTACCCTGCAACGATGGAGAAGAATGTATAGACGGTGAATGCGAAACAAAAGCGCTTCTAAACGAATGTCAAGAAGGCGCGGTAATGTGTTCAGCCGATGGAACAGGCATAAGAAATTGTATATATATGGACAACCCCGGCATCTGGGTGTGGGGAGAAGTAGAGCTCTGTGGCACCGACAAGACCTGCTCTTGCGGTAGATGTCGCATTAATTGTTTGGATGAATGCGTGGCAGGCTCTACAAGGTGTTTTGGTAACGGCTATCAAACATGCGGCAACCATGACTCAGACAGCTGCCTTGAGTGGGGCCCCACCAACCCATGCACAAGTGATCAAACATGCTCAAACGGGTCTTGCTCAAGTCAATGTACCAATGAATGCACCGCCGACTCCGTGCAGTGCACATGCGCCGGAACAATGGTGCAGATCTGTGGAAACTTTGATGAGGATCCTTGCCTTGAGTGGTCCACGGCGGTTCCATGCCCCTTGGGAGAGACTTGCTCCAGTGGAATATGCAGCGAATCCTGCACCAATGAGTGTGAAACACCGGGCATGACGGACTGTAATTCATCGGGGACAGGTTTTGTCGAGTGTGATGATCACAATGAAAACGGGTGTCTGGAGTGGGGGCCTGTAAACGAATGTCCCGAAGGTGAAACATGCAAAGACGGTGAATGCGGAGAATATTGTACATGTGATAACGAACAGGGAATTTGCGAGGTGGACTCACCTCACACTACGGATCCCTGTACCTGCGATCCCGACTGTGGAACACCCTGCACAGCGGATGGTTATTGTGACCCTTGGTGCACTCCGGGTGAGGACCCGGATTGTGGATGCAACTGTGATTTTACAGCATATTGTGAAGCTCAATCCATGGACAGCACGGATACATGCCCGTGTGATGTGGACTGCGATCTGCATGACTATGCCTGCTCTGATGACGGTTACTGCGATCCTTGGTGCCCTGAGGGGTCGGATCCCGACTGTGGAGAGGACCCCTGCCGCCCCCGGTATATGTTGGTCGGATACAGAAACGCCGACGAAACAGACTTGTCGGGTCAATACACAAACCCCTGCCCCGAGGAAGGCGCTCCATGGGTATTACTGAGCCCTGGAAACTCATCGGGTGAGTCATCTTTTATGGTCTCTTTCCCCAAAGATCATGTGGACTGCGTGACTGAAATAAAGGTAAAAGTTTGGGGTTATGACGACTCCTGGACTGGGAGTGGAGCTGAGATGCAGCTCTATGACTGGAATAACGAACAATATGACGTTCTGCCGGATGAGAAGATAGGCTCGGACAAAGCATGGTACAACAACTCAGCCTACAACCCACTGCCCTATCTTTATTGCACAACCGGTCAATACGCAAAATGTTACATTCAGTTCAAGCTCCGTGCAGCCTGGAATGATAACACTCATTTCTGGGATGCTTATGTCGATGTCTACATGACAAACTAAGGGCTGACTCAAGAATAACTTCTGGATTCGGACGCCGATCCATCCCGACCTGCTGCGGAGGGTCCGAAACCCAGGCGATCCTGGCTCCATTTCAAAAAATCAAGATTAAGAGATCAAGACTTGGAAGCCTCGGACTCATCTTCTTCATTCATCATAGCAGCCCATTTATCAGGGGCCGGCAGGGGTTCGCCCGCCTCTATATCGTATAGCTTGTCTTCTTTGACACAGGTCTTGTACTCCTTCAAATTCCGGAACCAGAAGAAATAGAGACCGACACCACTCAAAATGGTGATCAACAAAAAGAAGGTGAACTTAGACCACGCG
This sequence comes from Deltaproteobacteria bacterium, assembly GCA_011390535.1. GTDB lineage: Bacteria > Myxococcota_A > Polyangia > HGW-17 > SLPX01 > SLPX01. The sequence continues at coordinate 5,938 of JAABSF010000014.1, forward strand.
TGAAAAACAAAGCTCATGGCCAACAAGAGCAAACAGGACTGAAAAGGAATTGAAAAGCAGAGCGCCAAAACATCACTGATCTTCTCGCCGGTCCTCCTCTCACTATCTTCAGCTGTGAGATATTTCGCATCCAAGGCCTTATCTTCATAACGGCTCCATGCTCCCCATGGATTGATCTGAATGAAGAACCTCAATAAAATTGAATCATCTATGGGAGTAGTCAAATAGGTGCCTATAATGGAAGCTACCAGGGCACAACCCAATATCGTCGGAAATGAATGATATAGCGGCCAGCTCAACCATGCGTTAAAAACAAGAGCCGCTAAAACACCTGCTCCGGTACCCCAAGCAAAGCCGTATCCATTGAAACGCGGCCAATACCAGCGCAAAACCAAGGGCACGAAAAGCCCGGAAGTCAACCCCATGGTGACCAAACCCCAGATCATATTTATACTCGGAACTATTGCAGCTAGAAGTATCCCAACTACGCACAAGACGATGGTGGCATATCTAGACATTGCCACAAGTTGCTTCTGAGATGCGTCCGGTTTGACATAAGATTGATAGATGTCTTTAACGAGATATGAAGCGCCGGCGTTCAATGTCGAATCAAAGGTGGACATGGCCGCTGCGATAAGACCGGCCAATACAAAACCTCTTATCCCGGCGGGAAGCATCGTACCCAACACCACCGGCAAAACGTTCTCTGCATCGTTGTTGATAATGTCGGCAGAAGCACCCCCTTGCTGTACGATGTGATACCCCATGACCACCAAGCCCGCAACCATTGACCACCGGAACAATGCTAAGACAATCGCTTCCAGGGACAACAGCCCCGCCTCCCGTTCACTGCGGGCTGAGAAGAATCGCTGATCTGTATAGCCGCCAACGCCGCCCATTCCTTCCAACATGGATCTAAACATCCACAATAATACTGCCAACCCGAACATGGAAAATATGGGCTCCCAAGTAGAAGGGTCATTCGCAAGGAGCGAACCTCCCGCCCCTTTCGGTATCTCGAGATCAAGCGCCATTAAGTTTGCAGGCATTTCAACATTGGGTCGCATGAAAAACCCATGCACCGTTATGTAAATAGCGGTAAAAATCAACAAGATCATCTGAACAACATCGGTGAAAACAACCCCGTAAAGACCGGACATCAAAGTGTAGGTCAAACCGACCCCGACCATTACAGAGGTGCATACGATCTCAGGCAACGGAATAAACTGGGTGAGGAATTTTCCGGCCCCTTTCGAAAAATAGACAATCATCATTAAAGAAAAGAGCACATTCGCGGCCGCGCTCAAAATATGTGCAACATTTCCCTGCTTATCAGTACCGAAACGAAGCTTCATCCACTCCGCCGAGGTCATCACTCTGCTGCGCCTCAACCACTTGCCTAAAAACACCATTAGAAACGCTAGAGAAAACCCGACTCCACCCCTCATCTCAACGAGAAACCCTTTGTAACCGAGGGCAAAAACCACCGCCACGATGATCATTGTCCCGGACATATCAAAATTCGATGTTGCTGTAGAGGCTCCCAAAATCCACCAAGGGATCTTCTTTCCACCCAAAAAGTAATCATCAAGTCCCTTTGAAGCTGTCTTTGCCAACATATAGCCGACGATTAAGACAAGCACCAAAAACCCGACGATTATAACACCATCCACTCCGGCTAAATATGAACCACTTGCTTTGGCTAAAAGATTTTCCATTCTTCTCTCCCAAAATTCGAGCTGTTAGACTCCACCATCATTAACACCTGGTTCAACAGCAGCTTCGGCATCCAAAGCATCTCTCACAGACTTATAAAAAGAATCATCCGCCTTGGTGAAACTACTGATGGCTGTGTCGGCCTTCATCTCATCCCCCGAGCCGTGCTTTTTTACATCAAACCGGACAAGCGCCTCCACAATTTTTTTTCTCATCTTTTCCGGCATAGCGGGCCCTGCACAAATAGCATCACTAGGGATAGGATCCGTAGCTCCTACTATTTTCAAGGGCGTGGTAATTCTTCCGTTTGATTTAAGCTCCATAAAACGCATGCTGTAGACTGCCGTTCCATCACACTTTCCTTCCTGAAGCATTCTTAGAGCATCTATATGTTTCCCCGCCTCAACTATCTCTGAAAACATGTTCTCCGGATCCAGCCCTTTTCTACGAAACAACAACCTGGGAAACAAATACCCCGAAGTGGAGCTCTTCGACACCCAGCAAAACCTCTTTCCTTTTAAATCCTCAAGGGAGCTCAGCTTGTCGCGCTCACGAGTTAATATGAGCCCTTGATACTGAGCAGCCTGACGAAACTTTGGCGTCGCAATCACCTCTATCCGAGGGAACTTTTTCTTCATTTTTACATATAACAAAGGTGAAACCGCGAGAAGATCAAACTCTCCATCCACCAATTTTCTCCCTAGATCCGAGAGATCTTCCGGGGTCACCAACTTGACCGAAACATCCAACTGTTCATCTAAAAACCTAGCTGCGTCATGATAAATTCTTTTTCTTTTCTCAGCCGGCAGATGCTGACCCAAGGCAAAGGTCATCGTGGCATCAGGCTCGGTTGTCAGTGCCGGACAGACACCTGGTGTGTCCGTGTGAGAAAAAAACTTTATGTACACTAGGTATCCCACCACCAAAAGGACTGCCAACGCAGCAGCACCGGCGCCCCAAATGACCCATCGTCTGGTGGAGCGCTTACGACGGTCGGGAGTTCTTTCGAAAGAATGCGCTGAATGGCCGCCCTTCTCAGCCGACTCTTCCACTGTCTCCACATCTTTGACTTGCTGCTTTTGGCCGGGTTTCAGCTTCACCGTTCTGCTGACACGTCCATCGCCGGGCACATGTTCCTCCAAGGCCTCATCCATATACGAAACAGGCTGATTACCGCGTTGTTCAACTGAACTCCCACAGGAATCATCAAAAGAAGAACGGAGTTTTTTAGGCGCCGCAGTGCTCCCGGCAGGCTTCCAGCTACCTGAAGAGACCGGTGTTCTTCCTCGTGGCTCTCTGAAAACGCCTTGCGGCGGAGACATGGGTTTTCGAAGGGGACGTTCCGCTGCAACAGTTTCGGCTGTCGCGGCTTCTTCATCTTCTCCTTCACCCACCACTTTCATATCCCCGACAGACACCCTCTTAAGATCCGAGGAAGAAACTGAAATGTTTACATGGCAAAACTCCGCCAAATCAGCGGCAAAAACAGCAGCAGTTTCATATCGCTGCTCTCTATCCCGAGCCATGGCACGGTTAATAATTTCTACCAACTTGGATGGAACCTGCGGGCGAATCTCTTTTACCGGCGGTGGAGGTTGAGCCAAGATCCTGGCCAGAATCTGATTGTAGTTTTTGCCCGGATAAGGGACCTTCCCGCTTACGCATCGATACAACATTGCACCGATCGCATAAAGATCCGCGCGATGATCCACATCTTTTTCTCCCCTGGCCTGTTCCGGACTCATATAATGAGGGGTGCCCATTACAACACCCGTATCAGTCAAATCCTTCTGCTCCATTCTGTGCTCGTGGATCTTCGAAATCCCGAAATCCACCAGCTTGACGAAGTCGGCTTTCCTTTTTTTGGGAACCAAAATTACATTTGCAGGTTTGAGATCTCGATGAAGAATCCCCTTTGCATGAACAGCAGACAGAGCGGAGAGAAGCTGAATGCAAATTCCCGCAGCTCGCTGTGGATCCAAAATTTTCTCTTTCCTTAAAACCTGCTGAAGATTATTCCCTTTCAATAACTCCATTACTATGAAAGGAGACCCATCATCCGTCTCTCCCATATCATAGATCTCAACAATATGGGCATGACCAGTAGCGGCCGCAGTCCGTGCCTCCCGATGAAACCGTTCTGTAGCTTTGTCGCTCTTGGTCAAAACCTTATGAAGCAGCTTGATTGCTACGGGTAGCTGGATCACAGTGTTCTCGGCCTCCAACACAACACCCATCCCACCTTCGCCTATTACGTCTTTTACAACGTACTTCCCCCCTATCACCATCCCGTCCCATTCGATTTTCCCCTTTTTTGAGCCATTCTCTTCAGGCACTGGTCACACCTTTTATTAAGAGCCTAATTCACTCATTTGTTTCTTCTTCCAGTTTATCAGCCCTCGATCCTGCGATCCTATTTTCGAATCAGCATTTATCTCCCTTGACTTCACCTGCATCCTCCGGTTTCCCAAGGTTCTTGTACCATGTGAAGTACAAGATAACACCACAAACCACGGAAATCATCAAAGTCAAAAACACCATATCCCATTTGCGTATTATCAAATACATGGGACAAACGAACAAGAAGAAGAAAAACGCCACTGCAAACGGTATGGAAATCAAATCCAACTTGTTTTCCCGACGAATAGGCGCCATCTCTTCAGGTGTGAGGCATTTCCTCGCCCGAGGCCACCACCCGAAGGGTCGGGTTCTGCGGTAGAAATCCTCGATGACTTCCTTTTTGATAGGTGCTGTAACAAAGGTAGCTATGACACCGGACACGAGAGAAATAGAGCCGATTACTATGAGCTGATAAGCCTCTGAGAGCTCTGGATAGAAGAGCTTTTGAGCCACAGCCGTCAAGACCCCGCAAAGGGTCCCCACTGCATAACCCCAACCATTATATCTCTCCCAATACCACCTTAAAATGAAAGGAATGGCCATTCCTCCGAAAAGACCCATGGATATCCAACCCCAGATCTCATTGATGGAGGTCAAGAGACTTGCCAAAATTATGGCAACCGTCGTCAACCCGATGGTGGCTGCCCAGCTCAACCTGATCAGCCTCTTTGACGATGCGTCCGGATTTATGAACCTCCTATAGATGTCATTGATCAGATACGCCCCGCCTGCGTTAACGGTTGAATCGAATGTAGACATGGCCGCGGCCACCATGCAGGAAACCACAACCGCACGAATCCCCAATGGGAAATAGTGCCCCAACACAGCAGGGAAAACCATTTCAGGGTCTTCTGGTATAGCCGACCCCAGACCAAGTCCTAAAACCGCCACTCCGATAATCAAGGGCCACCGAATCACAAACATGGCCATGGAAGAACCGGTGACAAGAGAGGCCTCCCTGTCGTTCTTCGCGGCAAAAAACCGCTGGCTGGCATAAGGAATCAGAGGACCGCCGAACCCCTCCATCACCATCCGTAACACCCAAAAAATCATCAAAAACCCCAACGGGTTATACTGCGTATATCCTGAAGGGAAATCAGCCCGCCAGACCGGAGTGAGGTCAACCCATTTGTCCCAGGTCATCGAGGTGTTGCCTCCTGCGTCCCATGCCTCACGGAACACCGCTGTGTCCACCCCGTGAGTAAAAGCCAACACCGACAGATAGATAACCACGAAAAGAATCATGAACCCTTGCATGACATCAGTGAATGCAACGCCATAAAGACCTGAAAATAAAATATGAACCGTGGCTATCCCGGTAAAAAGAATTGTGCACGTGGTAGGCCCCCAGGGAAGATAAAGACTAAGGAATTTCCCGAACCCCACACAAAAATAAACCATCATACCTAAAACCAATATCACCACAGCTACAGCGCTCACCAAACGCGCTGCATCAGCACCTTTGTCCTTTCCAAACCTCACTTCCATCCATTCGGCCACCGTCATCACTCCTGCCCTTCGGTGCCATTTAGCCATAAAGACCATAAAAAACGCCAGGCCCAGCGCTGTCCCGCCCCTCATCTCCACTAAAAAACCCTGGAGCCCGGCCATGGCGAAGAAGGAAGCTATCAACATAGTCCCTGTAAGATCCAAATTTGAGGTCATAAAGGAGATGCCAAGCACCCACCAAGGTAAAGACTTTCCCCCAAGAAAATACTCATCCACATTCTCAGAGCCTTTTTTCGTAAAATAAGCCCCGATAAAAAGGATAAACAAGATATACACCGCTATTATCAGATACTCATACCAAACAAACATGAACGCCCTCCCGGGATATCCAGCAAAAAGCCTTGCACGCAAGCGCGACTAGACTTTTTCTACCAAACCCTTGTTCAACGATCTTTTGACAGCAACTTCTCCTTATTCTTGTTTTCCTTCGGTGCCTTCTCTTTGACTGTTGCAGTCCCCTCCCTTTTTTTATTCTCACGCTTAGAGGCGACCTTCTCTTTCTCGCCCTTTGCTGAAGGTGTAATCTCTTTGTTTTTTACAGCCTCTCTCATTCGCGCTGCACTCTTTTCGGCCTTCTTTTTCTTTGCAGCCTCTTCGGCGCTTTCCAGCTCCTTAGAGAGATACCCGTTTGTCATGGCATCCAACAAACCGGTAAGCTCTTGCAGACGAAGATCAAGCATAACCTTTGTCTTTACGTCTTTAGGCGGGCTGATTAAAAGATTGATCTGCAGACGCCGCCGGATGAAATAAAGGCGGGTAATCTCCTTTAAAACTCCATCTTGAATTCCCACCATTGAGGCGACATCCAACTCCTCGGCATTAAACACCAACTGCGGCAAATTCCATGTAGCGCGCACACTGAACTGATAGCCCATATTGATTTGTGTCTCATCCTCCCAAGGATGGGTATATGCGTTCCGATACTGGGCCAACTCCATGGCGCGCGTGGACTGTGCCATGTTCCCGGTAAACCCTGCCTGCACAACAGGCATCCAAGCCTTGTTGGCGGCTTTCTTTCTAAGAGAATGTAATCTCTTCGGGTTCACCATAAAAAACTTGAGCGCCGCCTTCTGCAGATCACGCAAAGAGGGCTCTCCGGAAAAATAGGCGTTCAACTTCTCCGTCGTCCAACCGGTTGCCTTCACCTCAACCGGGCAAAAAATCAAAAAAGCCATAATAACCAACACTACACGTTTCATCGCTACCTCCCTTCAATCAATCATCCTGCCAACTGCTGACAAAATTTCCAGTCTGAATACTCAATAACATATATATTTCTTTCAAACGATTCCGATAGGTAATCTTTAACAGATCATCTTTCGGTGGAGAATTCACCATCAGCTCACGCAAACGTGAGCCTTCATCATACAACCATAAAATCTTGGATCGTATGTTGCGCCTAACCCACCGGGCTTGTACAGCAACTCTCCCGAACTGCAACGCATCGGCATCGTAAAAGAGCTTAGCTAAGTCCCATGTAAACATGACGGTAAAAATATGATTTTGACTCAAAAAAGTCTCATATAGCCAAGGATCCATTGGTGTTTCACGCCATTTGGCGAACCTGAAATTCCTGGCGAAAGCGTCCGAATTGTACAAGTAACTCACCTCAACTTGGGGGATCAAGTTCCTTATAAAGGCTCGCTTCCGTTTTTCTTTCAGCTGAGACTGATGAACATGGGCATGTCTGAACGCATTGTCCATAATTCTGCCCACCGGCGGCAATTCGGGAATTTTTAAAGCATCGTTGGAGCCACCTTCTCCTGCCGTCCTAAGCTCATCTTCCGATTTCTCTCCCGGCAATAGTCCGTTTTCTTTAAGCGGAGACAATCGCATTATGATTCTATCGGTCAATACCCAAAGATCCGAGGGGCTCTTTTCACTGTAGGTGATCTCATTGATCCACCACTGTCCCACCGGTACGTATAGGATTCTCCAGGACTCTCCCCCATCCAAGCTCTCATAAAGGTCCTTTTCTACAGCCAGATAAATATGTTTGTCATTTAAAGGAGAGATGCGAAGCCCACGCACAAAACGTCTGGAAAACAACCCCTCATGGAGCTTTTTCCATGTTTTTCCCCCGTCGGTGGTTTTCAACAAACCATCCTGGGTTCCAATATAAACGAGATCCGGGTTTACATTGGACACCGCGATCCTCTCAATGACAAAAGCCTCCTTAATCCCGGACTCTTTCAGCCCATAGACCCAAACCCAGTTCTTTCCTCCATCGGTTGATTTCCAAACCCCTCCATCTGTGCCGGCATATATGATATCTGGATTTTTGGTAAAAAAGGATATCTTTAAAACCCGCGCTCCCCCCAGTGGAGTACGAAAGTCTTTATCCCAGGTCATACCACCATCATCCGATATAAAGAGCCCACCCAAAGTGCCCAAAAAAACCTTATCGCTGTTTTTGGGATGCACTACCACCCATATGGTGTCGCGTTCATTTCGAGTTCCGCCGAAAAAAACCGAATCCCAACTAATGCCCCCATCTTTTGTCTTGTAGACACCATAAGCAGTTGCTGCGAAAGCCACCTTTGGATTATTTGGATCAAAACCGATATGATTGATTCGAATGGGGATACGGCTCATGGAACCGCTTCGCATCACCATGTATTGCTTCATATTGATGGAACCCGGCGTGATATTCAAAGGGGATTTCATCACACCGATTGATGTCCCACGAACAGCGTAAGGATAAGCATAGGGGTAATCTTCCCAAGCCTTGGTCTTCTGTTTCCAGTAAGAACGAATCTGAGCTTGAAGCCTCTTCGCTGCACCCTTGATGCCGACACCTAGCTGGGCGCCGCCCTGTCTAATAGCACCAAAAAACTTAGTCTGGCTCACCAAGAGCCGAGTCTCATGCCAATATTTTCCTCCATCCGAGGTTCTGTATAAAAAGCCATTTACCGTCCCAAGGTATGCCACATCGGGATCTTTGGGATGAACTGAGATCCATGAAAGCGTCATCGGCGGCGCCGTGCCATGAGCGTCTATGTAGGTATCTCTGATCCCGATGGTCAAATTTTCAATAGAGCGAGGCCCGATTTCTGTAGCATCCGTTGACTGATTGTCTTGTTCCAGCTGAGCTGCTTGGTCTGAACCACCTATAGTCTTCTCACCAGATCTCTCAACCCGATCTCCTCTTTGTCTCTTTCGCTCACGAACCCTCCCTCGGCGCCTGCGTCTCCGCCGCATTTTTAAAGACTTCTTGCTCGCGCTGTTTCTGCACATGGGAAATCGCCAAGGGTGGTCTTCTCCATCAGCCTTTTGTTCAAATCGTGAATCAGCTGAAGATTCAACAACACCCATCAAAAGAACAAGTGGAATCAAAAAGAATTGACAAACCGACTTCCGCATGAACCAGCAGCAGACCTTTCTAAAAAAAAGCATCAGAAAAACCCATAAACACCAATATCTCCACAAGTTTATGGAAAAAACTCAAACCTGTCTCTCACGTCGACATTTAAAAGCCTCCATGTAAACCGGCTTTCATTTGTTGGCGCGAATATTACCACCTGCCCTTTTTCAGGGCAACTCATTGCGTGGTGATATGGCAACAAAGCGGTCTTTCAAAGCAAAACATGACCACCATCGGGTTTTTGTTTATTCTTTGCAACAAGATGTTCCAAGCCGCGATCCCTGCGCAGACTCCCTCCCGGCCG
>JAABSF010000152.1 GCA_011390535.1 Deltaproteobacteria bacterium
ACCAACGGGTAAAGGCCTCCCTGCTGTGTTTGTTCCGGCCTTCTGATAAAGCTCCCGTATCTTTGCTCTCGGATCTCAGATCTGAACCTCCTCTTTTTCCTTGAGAGTTTTTTTCGGTTCCGTTCTCTTCGGTTCCGTTCTCTTCGGTTCCGCTCTCTTCGGTTCCGTCTTTGTTTTTAATTCCCTTCTCATTTTCGTTCTTTTCCGGCCCTTCTTCCACTGCGCCTTGTTCAATAGAGCTTTTTGCACCAACTTTTCCCGGCTTTGTAGTGAGTTTCCCGTGAATTCGGTGCTTCGCTTCGGACACTCCCGCTCCCGCTCCGGGCTTTTCTTTCGCGTCTTGGCCTTTATCGCCTCGATTGCCCTTATTCTCCCCTGCACCAACCGATCCCTCTCCATAGATTGCGAAATCCTTTGGCATAGCTTCAACAGCCGTGTAAAATGCTTTTCGAAAAGCCGCCGTTGTTCTGAAACGGTCCTCATGCCTGCGCGCCATAGACTTCCGTAAAAAGAAATGCATCTCGTTGGGCAAGTTCAAATCCAGGAGGTCTTCAACCGGATCGAAGGCGGAGTCCAGCTTCTGAGACCAAACCATATCCAAGCTGGTGGTGGAAAACGGGTAACGGTCACTTAACAGGACATAAACCAAAGCTCCAAGTGAGTAGAGATCGGTCCAAGGCCCGATGTCCCGCCCGCTGAGAACTTCAGGCGCCACAAACTCAGGCGTCCCCATGGCTGTTTTCGTAGATGAACTCATCCCCACATATTTGGCGAGACCGAAGTCCAAAACTCTCAGCAAATCAGGATGACCCGCGGCTTGTTGCAACATCAGATTCTCGGGTTTCAAATCCCGATGTATAATCTGAGCCGCGTGAGCCGCTTCAAGAGCATCTAAAATCTGGCCCACTATTCTTTTTATATCCTCAGGATAAAACCAACGGTTCTTATCGGCGCGATTATCTATCTCCTGGGACAGTGTCACCCCACCATCAACATATTCCATAACCAAATACGGCAACTCACCATAAAAGCCGTATTTTATGAGCCTCACAATGTTTGGATGAGTCAACTGTGCAAGCGCACGCGCCTCCCCTTCAAACTTCGCCATAACGGTCCGGCGCATCTCATCGTCCAGCCCTGTCACATCTAACAGCTTCAAGGCAGATTTCATCAAGATAGGCATCTGCAGCGCCAAATAAACCTTGCCGAACCCACCTACACCCAGCAGCTCCACCACAAGATAATCCCCAAGCATCCTACCAAGAAAAGGATCCACCTCTTTATCCTCGGACCAACCGAAATATTGCCCTGGAATAAAGCAGTAACCTCGGCGCGCACAAACATCGCTGCCACAAGTCTCTCCGACCGGACCAACATCCTCACAGTGGGGACAAATTCCTTCTTGGCTGCCGTTAATTTCCATATTCTCTTCCTACTTTGTAGCAGTAACTCGTAATCTGTTTTGCACAGTATTCTCTAAACCTAAATTTATTATCGAAATACTTCAATTAGAATCCGAAACTCTAATCGGATCCGGAAAATGCAAAATGCAACAGGAACTCCGAATAATCGACAAAAATCCTGCGATCCGAATAGAAGCTTCAAAAGAGCAGAAAACAAAGGCGCTTTTGGAGAAAAAACCGAAGAGTTTCCCGGGAAACAAAGGGTCATATATACCACCCGGCGAGAGCTGGATAGGCAATGCCGCTCTCTCGAATCCAAGCTCCAATACCGCCGTGCAAAATAGGCTGCTCTTGATATGCCATCTATTTCAATTATTGCTTACAAGCTTAATCTCCAAATGACAACCAAGTGCTTCTGCATATTTTTTTAAGGTTGAAATAGATGGTGAATGCTTTCCACTCGTTAGAGACGACTCAAGTCGAGTGATAGCTGGGGCTTTTGTTCCCATTTTTTCTGCTATCTCAGCTTGGCTGAGGCCTGCTTTTTGACGAGCTAGAAGTAGTTCCCGCAAAAGAGTGAATTCCGGCTCCATAGCGTCGTATGCTGCCTTAACCCCTTTTTTCTTTAATGCTTTTTCTTTCAGTTCAGAATGTGACATCGTTTGTTACCTCGTTCATTCTGGATTTGGCTATTCTCAATTCTTTTTTAGGCGTCTTTTGTGACTTCTTCACGAAAGAGTGGAGCATAATGATTTTCTTTCCAATTTTCATACAAAAGAAAACCCTGGCAATACCCTCCTTGCCTTTTACCCTCAGCTCAAATAGGCCCCATCAATTGATTTGGTATGTGGCATTCCTAAATTGCCCCCGAACTCGCACATCAGGTCGGTCAATCTCAAATATCTCGACAGCAATCCATCGGGTAAATTGAGAATTTCTTCCTCGAGTTTTTGATTGTAATATTTTATGTGCCATTCCATGATCAAATAGTAACAAATATGTTATCTTACTGCAAGGCGTGATGTCATTTTCTTTTGTACATATCGCCAGGCATGAGTGGTTTTGAAAAGCACCAGCTTTTGGAGAAAAAAGGAGGGAAAGTCGAAGATTAAAGAAAGGAAAAGAACGGAGAGGAAAGCGAACGGAGAGGAAAGCGGAGAGGAAAGCGAACAGAGCGGAAATGGTCCGATAAAAACCGAAATAGACTGAAAGTGAAGAGAGTTGGATGGAGAAGGGGAAAAACAGCGCACACAACAACCTCAAGCAAAAATCCGACAGTGATAAAACTGGACAGTGATAAAAACTTTTTTTACTTAGATGCATCGTTGACGCATCACAATAAATATGAAAACAACCATAAACATCGACGACAAAATATTGGAAAAGGCATCACAACTTACGGGAGTTAAGGAAAAAACCGCGTTGGTGCGTCTTGGATTAGAAGCTTTAATTGACCGCGAAAGTAGCAAACGACCTGCTATTTTAGAGGAACCGAAAAAAAAACTACGTTCCATTCCAAGACGAAAGCCTGCCTGAAAGTCGATATGCCGATATGGTTCTTTTTGACACTTCAGTTTGGGTTTCCCACTTGCGAGAAGGTGACAGGGAACTTGAAACATTATTAATGAATGACGAGATTTTGTCATACCCGATTGTCTTTACGCTGCAGGTGGCTCATTGACTTGCCACTAGAAGGTTCACCTTCCGGATCAATCTCGAAATAGCCTCCGAAACCAACACAAGCAAAACCCACCTGTCCATTTTTATTTAACAATTACATTAACTTATACAATGCGCCGCCGACCTGCGAATGGTGGTATGCATTTTGCTTCCTCTTAATTACATGAACAAAAACACAACAACAAACTTATCGAAACCGTCATTATGGCGATCATCAAAAACACCTGTGGAGAACAGTATGAGCTATCCAGTTAACGCTGACAAAAGGTTTCATGTAGCGCTCTCACAAACAATCATGAGCATAGTCTTCACCGCCGGTCTCGCCCTTGCAGGTTGTGCGGTAGGCAACATGGAAGAAGAAGAGCTTTATGGGCATGGAGAAACTTCGGAGAACATGGCCGCCGGAGAGGGTGAACTCTATGATGAAAACCCTTACGAACCCCACAGCCTGGGAAAAGCAGACAACCCCGAATATCAAATCCCGGAGATTCCCGACCTGGTGAATCCGGAGATAATCGTATCCCTTGATGGTCTTAATATTCTACTTATGGACAGAGCCACCGGGTTCAGCCGCGTTTATCCCACAGGAGTGGGAAAACTGGGCAGCAGCGGTTACAGCTACACTCCGGTGGGACACTTCGCCACCGGCCCGAACACTAGCGACAGTTGGTGGTACATGGCGTCACGATACTACCCCAGCTATTATGATGGTTTACCCTTCTTGCGATTAACAACCCTCAACTCCCGCGGACTGGCAACCTACGGTATGCACGGTCCGGTCACCTCATCACTCATTCGTGGTTATGTTTCATCAGGATGCATGCGCATGGCGCCCGAAGACATCATCGAGCTTTTCTGGGCGGTGAGAAACCACCCGTCCACGCCGGTATCCATCCAAAGAGAATGGATATACGACGCGATCGGTCAAAGAGTCGATGTTGGAACCGAAGTCATTTTATGGGAGCCGGATGAAGAAGTTTCATACGGCGCTTCCATCGGCCCAATGGAAACGGATGAACCTTATCCATCAGAACCCCCTCCTCCCTTCGTGGGCTCTCCCTGCACCATCGACGCAGAGTGTTCTTTCTCTTCAAACGGAGCGCAAGGGTGGTGTTATCTTTATGGATCAGACACCGAAACACAAAGAGGATTCTGCACCATCTCATGCGAAGGATACTGTCCCGATCACCCGTCCCACGCCACAACCTTCTGCGTAGAATCAGAGGGTGAAGGAATGTGCGTCTCTCAATCCGAAGCCACCAATCAGTGGTGTGAAGATCTCCCGGGAACCGTAACTGAATCAGCTTCCAGATTTGTAGGTTCAAGCAACGCACCCCAAACCGAAAAATTCGTCTGCCTCCCTGAATAACAAAAAAAACCCCTCACGCCCTTATTTGACTCTTGAATCGCAAAAACATGAACTCAACAATACCGGAGCTAAAACGAGTTTTTTCCTTTCAAGACTATAATGAAATTTTTTCGGCCAAATTATGTTTGAATACTTGTAGACAAAGAAAACTAATGTAAAAATGTTGAACAAAGGAATTCTTCAGAAAAAGAGAGGCCACAGAATTGGACAAACTCCCCAAACCACCGATTGTTGAGGTAGTCTGCGGACTTAAATTTCCGTCCATTCAGGAAATGGATCCTGTGCTGTTGGGAGTTTATTGGGATAAAAAAAGAGAACAATACCCAAAACGGCAACTTCACCCACCACTATCGGATCAACCTCTTTTTTTCCATGGATTCGGACCATTGCGGACTTGGTTCGTCTCAAAGGATGAGACATTCGTACTACAAATTCAACCCGACCGTTTCTACTTGAATTGGAGGGCACGCGAATCAGAGTACCCGCGCTTCAATGACCATGGTGGCAAAAGTGGGGTTTTGACACAAATGATCAATGAATTCAAAACGTTATCAAATTTCTGCACAGAAGAACTCAACACTAGTCCAAAACCGAACAAAATTGAGTTGGCAAAAATCGATCACCTTTTGGAAGGGAACCAAAAACATTGGTATGGTCTCAAGGATCTTGGAACGGCGCTGCCATGGCTTGCCAGCTTTGTGAGTTTCTCTAACTCAGATAACGCCAAAGTAAGCATGAGTCTTGTTGAGGAACTCGATTTTGGTACTCTAACTGTATCAGTGAACTTGGGAAGTATCAGGGGAGAAACGAAAACCAACAACCGACTCGTAAAAATCGAAAGCCGCATAGTTGCGGACATTCCGCCACAAGCAAGTGATTTTCGAGACATTTTTCAAAAAAGCAATTCAGTATTAAATAACGTTTTCGAAACGTTGATTCCTGAGGACGAAAGAAAAAAAAGATTTTCCGGTGAGGTATCATAAATGGGAACAAGTAGCACTCTACCCAATTTGACTGATTCCTACGGCAATCATGTTACTTCTCAATGTCAGATTTGCAGTTTGCCCTATTCAGAAACTAATTTAGTGGATTCATCAACCGATAAGATGCGAATTGAGGCACTTCTTGGGGACACTCCGTCATCCAGTTCAACGAAGTTAAATTCTGAGGATAATTTGGAAACTTCACAAGCTGTCGCAAAATTAAAAAGAGAACTCTCTATAAGTGAAAAGATAATAGAGACAATAGACAACAAACATTACAAAAAGCTTGAATCTGTAAGAAAATATATGATTTCGTGTGATGATATACTTGAACAGAGTTTCTGTTTATTCAAGGCTCTTGAGGATGGAACAGAGACTCCAAACGCAGAATCTTTGGCAGGTGTCCTCTATATGCATTGGGCAAGATTACGATGTGTGCTGATCGAAGAAGCAGAAATTTTCAAACTTTGGTATGAATTATCAAAAATACTTAATGGCAGCGAACAACGCATTCGAGTCCCAGAACGTTTTGTCCACAAAACTGAAAAAGAGCCTCCAGTAGAAACAAATGTTGCCCAAGTGTTGGCAACTTTACACGCACAGTCCTCTCTGGAAGGCTAACCATGCCCATATTGGTAACACCAAAAAACGGTCCACTTTCTCAAGGGGATTTACTAAAAGAAATATATTTTCACACTACAGGAACGGACGGCTCTCCAAATGCAACCGACGGTTTTGGGCTCGTCCTTTCACGAGACTGTGTTTCTCTGCGGTCAGAAAAAATCATAGTTGCCTTTGTCAAAGAATACAAATTCAACAAACCAGAAGAGGATATTTCGATAAAAACCTTTCGACGATATTTTCAAGCAATTCGAGACGGGGCAGAAACACCAAACTTTTTCTATCTTGGAAACATTCCCGGAAAAGAGAAAAGATATTGCGCTTGTCTTGACCAGATTTTTACAATTGAAGTTCCTAAAGAAGGATCATCCAGACGGGAATGGATTGATAAGCACAGAGTTTCAAGACTGGATGAACAGTTTATTCGTGCC
>JAABSF010000153.1 GCA_011390535.1 Deltaproteobacteria bacterium
ACAGGCACAAACGGCGGAAAGGGCATTATGGGAAAGGCCGGCATCTGTAACACTTTTGCAATTGGGGTTACGTTCACTGCAGGAGCCTGCTCCTCTGCTCCGATTACCGCCGTGGGTATGATGGGGCTCCCTGTTTCAAGGGCGAGCCTCATAAATCCGTTTCCGAAACCTTGGATTTTGTAGCGATCAGAGAAAGGTTTTGAAATACCTTTTGCTCCTTCGGGAAATACCAGGACTATCTCTTCATCCCGCAAGAGCCGGAGGCAATTTTCAGGGGTGCCCGTTATTTGCCCCCACCTGTTGAAAAGATAGCTCACGTATGGAAGCTTCGGAACAAAATGTTCGATCATGGATCTGGCTATACGGGGTGGATCCAGATCAAAGATCAACGCTCCTCCTATAGTGACCCCGTCAAATGGGAGCTGGCCCGAATGGTTGGATACGATAATCGCGCGGCCCTTCGGGATGTTGTTAATGTTGTATGTCTTTACTCTGAAGTAATACCGGTAAAGCCATTGAGTCAATACCAGGGCTATTTTTGCCTGATCCATACTGAACCCGAATGGATCGAATCCGTATTCGTTCTGACGAGTCGGTATAGCTTTTAGTTTTTGGAGCAAACTCGGATCTATTCGAGATTCCAACCAGCGATCGACTTTTTTTTGCCAGCTCTGCATCGATGATCCTGTTTAGTTTCTTTGCAACCGCTTTATCAGACCAGGAAACTCTCGAAACACTCGAAACTCAAGCCGATTAACTGTATCAGGTAAACTTGTTCCCGCAAGAGGGGCAGAAATTGCCACTTTCTGGTAGGTTTGCGTTGCACTCCGGACAATCGGATGGACGAGGTGTTCATTGTGGAGCGCCGCACGCCGGACAAAATTTGGAGTTCGGCGGCAGCGCTGCGCTGCATTTGATGCATGCCACGGTTTGGGGTGCCTGAGATGGTTGTCCACATGAAGGACAGAATTTGTAATTCTTAGGAACCGCTGCGCCGCAGTTGCTACATGGATGGGCATCGGCTGCGGCGTTCCCCGGTTGGCCTGCTCCCGCCGCTCCCGCCGCCGCTCCCGCCGCTGCGGCGGCTGCTGTTTGATGATGTGGATTCGGTGGTGGTTGCTGTGCGTGGTAGCCTCCTTGAGGTGGAGGCGGCGCTCCGTGTGGAGGTGGCGCTCCGTGTGGAGGCGGCGCTCCGTGTGGTGGTGGCGCTCCGTGTGGAGGCGGCGCTCCGTGCGGATTATGGGCGGCATGTTGGCCTTGCTGAAGCCCAGGTGTAGCTCCGGCAACCATACCGGGCATCATGAACCCCATTCCAAGGCCCATTCCCATCCCCATACCTGCGCCGGCCATTCCGCCCGACCCTGGGTTCTGGGCCATGTCACGCATGGCATAACCCATTTGGTACTGTTGCATCCCTTGGAGGTTATCTTCAAAGAGGCCCATGCCTGAGCGCTCATCGATCTTTTTCTGCACCTCTGATGGCGGTGTGATGGCGTTGATTACGAGATCTTCCAGCTCTACGCCATATTTAGAGAAATCTTCAGCAATTCTGGCCTTGGTGGCGATCCCGATTTCATCGTAAAGACCTGCAAGATCCAGAAGTGTTTTAAGGTTTTCTCCCAAAACATCCGCCAGGCGGCCGATTATTACGTTTCTGAGAAAATCCGTAATCCGCGCGGTGTCGTATTTTCCTTCGGTGCCTACTATTTTATTTACAAAGAGCTGAGGTTCTACGACCTTGTAGCTCATGATGCCGAAAGAGCGCAGCCGAACCACTTTCAGCACTTGATCTCGAAAAACGATGGGCTCTTTTGTTCCCCACTTTTGGTTGATGAAGGTCTTGGTGTTGATAAAATAGACTTCAGCTTTGAATGGGGTCTTCCCACCGAAGGGTAGCTTTACCAGTCTATTAAGCAAGGGCAGGTTGGCGGTGCTGAGGGTATGCCGCCCCGGCATAAAGATATCGAGGGCTTGTCCTCCGCGATAGAAAATGGCTACCTGACTCTCACGGACGATAAGCTGTGCGCCTAACTTGATATCGGCGTCACCTGATTCTGGAAATCTTATAACGATGTTATCGCCGGTTGGGTCTGTAACATCAATGACTTCAATGAGGGCCATATTAACTGCTCCTTATGATGCTCTGCAGAGCTCTCGAGATAAGACTCATTTGTGCTCTCGCGTTATTTCATTCCTGTCCGACCATCACTCCTGTCCTCGGATCATTCTCTCCCGGGCGTTGAGATGTTCATCCATTGTTCGAATGAAACCCTGAAGGTTGCGAAACTCCCCGGCGGGATCGCCGCCTCCATCAACTACGGACTGAATTTTGTCTATCTGATCGGCGATCTCTTTCTGTTGGTCGACCATTTTTTTATCAAACTCTTCTATACGTTCCAACCTGGTGTGGTCCACCTTGGTTTGCCCTTTATCGAATAGAGCCGAAAACCCGTAGTTGGCGAAACGAAGCCTGTCTCTCACCCGGGTAAGCTGTTTTGTACAGGAGTCGGCGGGGTTTAGTGACATAAGGTTCCCCGTGCGTGTTAGATCCACCTTGATTGTTTCCATCTTCTGATGGCCCTCTGAGAGCAATTTCGTTATATAGTCGCGAAAAAGCTTGTCGGTTTCACGGCTCTCTGCTCTCAGCCTGTAACCTTTATATCCCGGAATCACATAATCGAGGATCGCCATTTGTATCTCCTGGTTGTAGTTCGTTTTTATTCAGTGTTTTTTAGGGCGATTACATGGGGCCTCGCCACAAGGCTATTACAAATAACTTGCAAAAAGACACATTTGCTCAATTTTCTGTTTTAGGGCCGGGCGATTTCCCTGCCCGTGCCCTTAGATAGCCTATAATTACAGCCGCCGGGATTATCGCGACAGCGAAGGGCCAGGCGCGCCGGAGGCTGTAGAGGCCAAGGTTTCCGCCTAAAACCAATGCAAAACCGAAAGAAATCACCAGAGCGATTTCATAGTAACCCGCCACCGCAAGCACCACCCCTACGCCCATTAACAATACAGGCCATGTTGAACCTATTCCGGGGCCGTCAAAGGTATATTTTGTCAGCAAAATGCCTGCCAGACATGCAAAGAGCAGAACAGCGCCCAACGCGCCTTTTAGACTCGCCGGTTTGCTTTCATTTTGTTCCATTCGCGGATTCCTCTTTTTTATAACAGGCGGTGCTGCACCCGTTTTTTGTGTCGCACCTTTTACTCATTGACCTTTTTCTGCAACGCTCAAAAAAATGCCCGCCAACTACAATTCAGGGCAACTATGAGGTATGGAAAACCTTTGTTACCATAAGGTTTGTCTCTTATGCCCGAATGGGGCAACTCCAGGCAAATCTATACCGAACCAGGTTTATTTTCAAGAGCGATGGTCCGGGGTCTCAGGGCAATCGAGTTCTAATCGAAAAGTTGCCGGTTGGATCAGAGAGCAGAGCTCTGGTGTGCCCAATTGCATTAAGTTGATTTTCGCCCTTCAGGGCTACAGCGCCCCTGAAGGTGACGGAGGCTTTACCCGCCGGACGAAAAAACGGGTTTATCCGGTCTGCTTAAACAGTTTCCCACCTGACAGGTCTTTGCCTGTTAGGAGAGCATTCTACTTATAACTAGCTTTTTTCTTTTCACCCATAATACTCTCCTGTTTGTACCCAATGTCTGGGGGGTAACTCGGGATGTAGGGTTCAGCCCTTAGATCAATGTTAAGGTTGAGATGTTTTCGTCGGAATGGCTATGGTTTTTAAAAATGGAAGGAGATCTCAAGATAGGAAAAGACGATAAAAGTTGATAATAATAGAAAAAAGCTAAGAAAAATTCACTAAGTTTTAACTTTTAAGAAGTTTTGTGGACTGATTTTGTCTTTTTGAGTTGACAGCTTGCCGGACTGCAATAAAAATAATTGGACAAGAAAAACGGTCGGTATTTCCCAGTTGGTGGGGCCGGCTCAAACTTACAAGGCGAATTCATAAGTCGCCGAAAAGGAATGGGGACTTGAGAAAACGGGACCTAAAAAAATTCGAAAAAATACTTAACGAAAAAAAGACACAGCTTTTGAAGACTGCTCGACGTACGCTCACTGAAGACATGCAGTTGGATCCCAACGAGCTGCCGGATGAAATGGACTTGGCTTCAACAGAATATCTGCAATCATTCACCTTTCGGTTAAGGGGTAGAGAGAAGACGTTCTTGAAAAAGATCGAGAAAGCACTGGAGAAGATTGAAGATGGTTCTTTTGGTGTTTGTGAAGAATGCGGTGAAGGGATTTCTGCCAAGCGACTGGAAGCACGTCCGGAGACAACGATGTGCATAAGGTGCAAGGAAGAGCAGGAGCAAAAGGAAAAAGCTTTCGGATAGAGCTTTTTTTCAGGTTCATTTTTTGTTTTCTGTGTCGCCGGGGGGTTGTGTTTTTTCTTCTATTTAATTCTGACGACCCACACGTTGAGGCCATGATCTCACCTTCTTCTGTGATCAATGCGATAATCTCACCATAGATTTAAGCTATTCAGCCGGTTGACGTTGAGGAGGGCCCGGCTTCTTGTTGCCATTCCGGTAATAGCACCCTTATGGTTTTGGGGCCGGAGAGCGTTGTGGTTTTGAAATCAGGGATCAATATTGTTTCAGCGTTTGGGGTTTGGGAAGCTGGTATAAAAAAAGCGAATCTTGGAGGTCAGTTATGGAGTTCCTTTCTGAGTATGGTTTGTTTCTTCTCAAGGCCTTGACCATTGTGATCTGTTTGGTGGCCTTCTTGGTGGTTGTTGTGAAAGCAGT
>JAABSF010000154.1 GCA_011390535.1 Deltaproteobacteria bacterium
GCGAGGGCCTCATCTTTCCCGAGAGGGCAGGCTCAAAGTTGTGAAGTTGAATAAGCACTTCCGTGATTTGCGCGAGGCAATAGAAGAAAAAATACTGGATGGTGATCGGTTCAAGGCTCTTTTAAAGCAGAGGTTCAAAGAAGAGAAAAACCGCAGGCGATCAGGCTCGTCAAAAAAGAACTCTGATGACAGTGTCAAACCAGCTATGAAAAACGATCAAGAGACGAATAACGGTGCCCAGGCAGAAAGCGGCAAAGCACAGAGTGGGAAAGAGGAAAAACAAGAAACACGAGGTGGTGGTTCTGTCGAAGGTAATGTTTATGTCATTGATTTTGACGGAGATCTCCGGGCATCAGCAGTTGAGAATTTACGAGAGGAGATCTCTGCACTGATTACCACGGCAGAAGAAGGAGATGAGGTGGTATTGCGGTTGGAGAGTAGCGGTGGCCTTGTGCACAATTACGGATTAGCGGCTGCTCAGCTTTTAAGATTGAAACAAAAGAAGATTAAACTGACGGTGTGTGTTGATCGCATAGCTGCCAGCGGAGGTTACATGATGGCTTGTGTAGCCGATAGGATCGTAGCTGCTCCTTTTTCTGTGGTGGGCTCCATCGGAGTGGCTGCCACCCTTCCCAATTTCAACCGGTTTTTAGAGGGGCATCAAATAGATGTAGAGCAGATCACCGCAGGGGAATATAAGCGGACGCTCTCTCTGGTGGGTAAAAACACTGAAAAGGGGCGCGCCAAGTTTATTGAACAAGTTGAGCAGACACATGAGCTGTTCAAAGAGTTCGTGGCTCAGAATCGGCCTGGATTACAAATGTCAACTGTAGCAAGTGGTGAGCATTGGTATGGGAGCCAAGCAAAAGAGCTGGGGCTCGTTGATGAGCTTGGTACTAGTGATGATATTTTGCTGGGAGCCGGTGATGTAAGAGACGTGTTCAAGATCAGCTTTGAGCGTCCCAAGTCCATTCCTGATCGTATCGGGAGCCTTGCATCCAATACACTCCGTTCAGTGTTCCGGGCCGGTGTTGATTCGGCACGGGGAGGTGTGGATTTATAGGCTCCGCTATCTTTGTTTTCGGCTTCTGTTATCGGTTCTGCGGCAGGGCGTATTGCGGAAGTCCGGTAAATCTTCGTAGGCACTAAGATAAAAAATGGGTTGCGTATTGCCTCCCGGTGCTTCATAAACGGTAAAGCCATGAAGCATCTACCGCCTGAGATTTTAGTAACTGCACGTTTAAACTTATTGGAGCGTGTAAAGTTGTTGTGCCCTGATTGTCCTCACGTCATTATTCCACCCGGTGCAGATGACGAATATGACATTTTTCGGTGTCGTGAAGCCGGCGGAAAGCATTGCGTCGTTGCAATAAACACAAGGTATTGTGTCCGTGGTGACGACGTTATCCCCGAAAAAAAATAGTGACGTCGGTATTTTTGGGCCGAGTGCAGAATTGAAGTTAATCGAAGTCAGAGGTTTATTGGTTTTGATTATTCGGAGGATTGTGTGAGACAGACAACCGAGATAGACGTGATGGGTCTTGTAAGAGATAACTGTCAAGAGTGTGAAAAAGTCATCATTCCGCCGGACTCCCAAGGGGAGTTGGATATTTATCGCTGCGACGCTGCAGACGGTAAGCACTGCTTGATCGCAGTAACCACCCCGCTTTGCATAAAAAGGCCTCTGTCCAAA
>JAABSF010000155.1 GCA_011390535.1 Deltaproteobacteria bacterium
CGTTGTCGGTGGTCGTGCCTGCAGTGAGAAAACGCCGCGTTGTGCTATGTGATGATTCTTTGGTGAGAGGTGCCCAAATAAAAAAACGCATTAAAGAGCTCCGTGGTGCAGGGGCCGTTGAGGTGCACGTGCGAATCGCATGCCCCCCTTTGGTTTATCCTTGCGACTATGGGAGTTCAGACGGCAAGGCCGGGGAATTTATGGCCAGGCAGCTTATCACTGATACGGACATGGATCGACAGGATGTCCTGGAGAAATTGGAGCATGACATGGCTCGATTGACAGGTGCCGACACTTTGCGTTTCAATAACATGAAAAAATTCGTAGAGGCTATCGGCCTGGACCGAAGAGATCTTTGCTTGAAGTGCTTTGACGGGAGAAGTCCTGAAGCTGTTGAAGGAGAATAATCCTGAAGCCGTTGAAAACGAATAAATGGCGAATAAACAGCGCACTCTTGATATGACCCAATGGATGTATGTAAGGTTACATGAGGGAAAGGAGCAGGTTTGAATTATACGGTTGTTGGTATTACCGCTGGTTATGTCGCCTTTATATTTGTCATTGGTGTACTCACCTCAAAGAAAATCAAAGATTCAGATGATTTTTTATTAGCAGGACGAGATGTAGGGTGGTTTTTTCTTGCTTGCACCTTAGGGGCCACCGTGGTGGGAGGCGGCTATAGCATCGGCGCAGTTGGGAAAACCTACGAGATGGGGCTCTTGATGTTGGTGGCATCAATGGGCGGATATCTACAGTTTGTCTTTGCGGGGTTGGTTGTTGCTCCAAAGTTTCGTGAGGCTCGGGTTTATACTGTCGCCGGTTATATGGACCATCGCTTTGGAGGCGGGCCTCGTGTTGTGGCCATGGTGTTGTCGTTGCTCTTTTCGGTTTTCGTCATCGCCGCTCAGATGGCGGCCATCGGTCATGTTATCGCCGCCATGTTTCCGAATCTGGCAGGTAACGAGAGCTTGATAAAGTGGGCTGTCATTCTTGGGGGGGTCTTGGTCATAATTTACAGCGCGGCCGGTGGGCTCAAGGCAGTAATAATCACCGATGTGTTTCAGTTTTTGATATTGATGGTTGGCTTTGTGATCACTGCCTTTTTGGTGCTCCCTGAGGTCAGCTTATCTTTTGACGCATCTTTGGGGAAGTTGCCGGAAAAGTTTTTTGACCCTACTCGGCACAAAGGATGGATCTACATGCTGAGCCTTTTCTTCACCTTCCTTTTAGGTGAGACTTTTGCCCCTGGTTATGCCACGCGTTTTTGTGCAGGGAGAAGCAAAAGAGATATCCGGATAGGGATCGGCGGGGTCGGGATCTTGCTGACCCTGGTGATGCCTGTAATTGTTTTTCTCATCGCCGTTTATGCCCGGCTCCATTTTCAGGACATTCCTCCTGATAGAGCTATGGCTATGGCGATACAGCAACTTAACCACCCTGTGATCGCAGGCATAATAATTGCGGCATTGGTTTCAGCGGTGATGTCATCTGCAGATTCGGCGCTTAACTCTTCAACCGCTATTTTTATTAAAGATATTTTTGAGCAATATTTTGGTCAAAAAACAGTGTCCGACAAAAAAATCCTTCTTTATTCACGCATTCTGACGGTTGTTTTGGGCGGCCTGGCGGTGATTTTGGCGGTTCTTACACCGAATGTAATTGATCAGCTTCTCTTTGCCTATCACATCTGGGCGCCGGGGATTATCGTCCCAATCGTTGTGGGCTCGGTGCTCAAAATGAAAGGGCGCGAAGTGAACATCAACCTCACAATCGTAATGATAACCGGGCCTCTGGTGGCGCTGATCCACAAAAATATAGACTACGGAGATTTGAAGCGGTCACCTTCAGGAGCTTGGGATTCGTTAAAAATATTAGCCGGGCAGGTCGACCCGGCGGTGATAGGGGTAATCTTCGCAGGCGTTCTTTTTGTCATCCTTTCCGGCTTTGTAAAAGCAAAACAAGCGCTCCGGGTGGATTGAAACCCATTAAAAATTCTCCCGGAAACTGCGCCCCGGATGTTATGGGTAGTTGCAAAACAAAGGACGTTCTTCTAGGGTCCGGGTTTGAGAAACGAAATGATATGAATGATGGATCATGCAATGGTTGTATTTTTTAGAATGAAAGAAAATCAGAGAAAGGAATCATAATGTTATCCAGAATTTTTTGCACAATCTGCGCTGTTTTGTTGGTGGTCTCCTGTAGTGGCGAAGGAGAACAAGGACCACAAGGGCCGACAGGTTCATCCAGTTTAATTGAAATCCAAAATGAGGAGCCGGGTGTTACGTGTGAGAGCGGCGGGATTCGGGTTTCATGGGGCGTGGATATCGATGGCGACGGAGAGCTCTCAGCAGATGAGGTCACTGGAGAGAAGTATGTGTGTAATGGTGTCTCCGAAGATGGTTTGAACGGCCACAACTCTTTGGCCGAGGTCAGCGAAGAACCCGCAGGAGCTAATTGCCCTCAAGGCGGTCAGCGGTTGGATACCGGGATCGACGAAAATGACGACGGTGAGCTGCAGCCGGACGAAATAGATGCTACGAGTTACATCTGCGACGGTGTCGGCACAGCCGGAAAGATGAGCCTTATCGTGCAAACGGAGGAGCCGGCAGGTGACAACTGCGTTGTCGGCGGAGTGAAAATAGAAACCGGGATCGACGAAAACGAAAACGGGATTCTGGATAATGATGAGATCGATACGACGAGTTACTTGTGCGAAGGAGTAAACACGCTCACGCAGGTCGGCACCGAACCACCCGGTGAGAATTGTGTCGCAGGGGGCACGCGTATTGATACGGGTCGGGACAATGGAGACGGAGGCGGGACGGCCGGCGATGGCGTTTTGCAGGCCGGAGAGGTTGATTCAACGGAATTTGTCTGTCGAGCTGAAGACATTCGGCGCGCCATGCTGATGACGGCCGCCGACGAAGATTATTTTGCCTTTCCCCCTAAAGAAGGTTTTATGAGCGGTGGGGAGTGGGCGATAATCGAGACCTTGCAAGTCCCTGATATCTCCCAAGGCGGGTGGCATTTCTTTCGTGGCCAGGCTTGGGAAGATCGAGACGGGGATGTTGCAGTTTCCGTGAATATCGACAATGATCCGCCTCAGATTCACGCCTGGGTAAGAAAGGGGAGTTGGGTCAGCGTGATATGGGAAGATCCATTCGGGTCCATTGTGCGTGCCGGGCGCTGGCTGACCATCTGCATGCAGCGAGCCGGGGCGAATGATCCGGTGGAGTTGTGGGTGGACGGCATAAAGATGGCCGAGACTGAGCTGATAGGCACCATCAATGATAACGCAAACCATAATCTTTTGGTTTTCGGCGGTCAGATTGTTGAGCCCTTATGGTCGCAAGGAGATCTTTACAGCGAGGCAGATGTCTTGATGGTTCGTCAGACATGGCTGCAACGCACGTTGAGCGCTGCTGAGATGATAGATTACAGCTTAGGGGCTCAGTTTACGGACAGCTCCGTGTTTTTTGATGCCTCCATTCAGGAATCGGAATCGGTTTATAATTTCCACGATTCGGTGGACTCAGTGGACGCCACCGTAGGCAACACCCCGGAGATGATATTTGTCTCAGGGTACTAAAGGCCCGGGAAAATTGAAGGGAAAAATAATGGACAACAAAAGCTTGCTTACCGATTATGACATCTTTCTTTTTAAACAAGGCAATCATTTCAGCCTTTATCAGGGCATGGGGGCGCATCCCATGGTTCTGGACGGTGTCTCGGGTGTGTTTTTCGCCGTCTGGGCCCCCAACGCTGAGAAGGTTGGGGTGATTGGCGATTTCAACGGATGGAAAAAAGATGCAACGCCTCTGGAGGTTCGGGGTGACGGGTCGGGGGTGTGGGAGGGTTTTGTCTCCGGTGTGGGTGAAGGCGATATTTATAAATATCACATCACATCCAGGTTCAATGGGTACGCAGTCACAAAAGCCGATCCCTTTGCTTTTAGAACTGAAGAACCACCCAGAACGGCATCTCGTGTTGAGTCGCTTGCATACGAGTGGGATGATGACGAGTGGATGTCTTTGCGGGGGGCTCGAAACAATCTGGATGCCCCAATGTCGGTGTATGAGGTGCATCTGGGTTCATGGAAACGCAAAGTCGAAAAAAACGGCAGTCGTCCGATGTCATATACCGAGATCGCAAAAGAGCTGGCCGACTATGTCAACGAGATGGGCTACACTCATGTGGAGCTGCTTCCTGTCACAGAGCATCCGTTTTACGGATCTTGGGGGTATCAGACCACCGGCTATTTTTCGCCCACGGCGCGATATGGCTCTCCAAGAGAGTTTATGGATTTTGTTAATACGCTCCACAAAGAAGGCGTGGGGATAATTTTAGACTGGGTCCCATCTCATTTCCCAAGTGATGAACATGGGCTGGTGTACTTTGACGGCACACATCTCTATGAGCACGCAGATCCCAAAAAGGGTTTTCACCCTGACTGGCAGAGCTACATTTTTAACTATGGACGCAATGAGGTCAGGGCCTTTTTGATCTCCTCTGCTTTGTTTTGGTTGGACAAATACCATATCGATGGTTTGCGGGTGGATGCTGTGGCATCCATGTTGTATTTGGATTATTCCCGCAAGGAAGGGGAGTGGATCCCCAACGAACACGGAGGGCGGGAGAATCTGGAGGCGATAGGGTTTCTTCGCACATTCAACAGCCAGGTTTTTGAGAAGTTTCCCGATGTGCAGACCATCGCGGAAGAATCCACCGACTGGCCAATGGTCTCTCGGCCTGCGCACATCGGCGGGTTGGGTTTCGGTATGAAGTGGAATATGGGCTGGATGCACGACACTCTCCAATACTTCACCAAAGATCCGGTTTTCCGGAAGTATCACCACAATAAATTAACCTTCAACCTGCTGTATTCTTTTCACGAAAACTTTGTGTTGAGTCTATCTCATGACGAGGTCGTTCATGGAAAGCGCTCGCTTTTGGACAAGATGCCCGGGGATCGCTGGCAGAAGTTTGCGAATATGAGGCTCCTTCTCGCTCACATGTTCAGTCAGCCCGGGAAAAAGCTTCTCTTCATGGGCATAGATTTCGGACAGTGGAACGAATGGTATCATGAGGCGAGCCTTGACTGGCATCTCTTGGGGGAAGAAGATCACGAAGGACTAAGGCGTTGGACAAGGGATCTGAACAGTCTTTATCGCAGAGAGAAGGCATTGCACGCAGGTGATTTTTCTCCGGATGGGTTCGAGTGGATTGATTGCAACGACTGGGAGCAGTCCACATTGTCATTGCTTAGGAAAGACAAAAAATCCGGAGAACGGGTGATGGTGGCGCTTAATTTAACGCCTGTTCCCCGTGAAAATTTCCGCGTGGGAGTTGATTCGGCCGGCTATTGGGTGGAGCTTCTAAACAGTGACGGCAAAGAATATGGTGGCTCCGGTGTGGGGAATTCAGGCGGCGTGGAGGCGGAAAAAACTGAATGGCATGGGCGACCATACAGTCTCAAAATTAAACTCCCACCGCTGGGGGCCATCTTCTTCAAGGCTCCTTAAAAGCTCGGTTTCGGCGAGGGCTTCATTTATGGGATCATCAAAAATCCGGCCATAAGCTGTTCGAAAACGTACGGTCTTTCTGGGGATCTGTTCTCTTTTGACCGCACTATGTCTTTCATTATGATTGAAGATCCGATGCAGGCTGTATGGTCGGCGCTGAACCGGAGAAAACCTTTGAAGATTGGTCTTTAGATGTGGAAGACGTGGTCGGCTGAGCGCACAGGTCGGAGTGTGTGTGATGAGTGGGCAGCCGGTATGGAAAGATGTTGGTTTTGCTCAGGCAGTGCTTGCTCATGCACAGATAATGGCTCAGGTAATGGATTAGAGATCCATGGCAACCGAGGAATGATGATGAAGACGGAAGAGATGGCAAAAGAGCTTTGAGAGAGAAGTCTGTGAGGGTTGGCACGATCACTGCACAAACACTACAACTGAAAAAAGACGAAAAACAATAATTGGAGAATTTCCTGAACAGGAGAACCGAATGGCTCGACAGAATCCTGAAGCGTGAAGCTGATGGAGTGAAGTTTGTTTTGCGAGAGAGTTTTTGTTTGGGACAAGATTGGAATTGATGTTTTTTGAAAGAGGGCAAGAGTTATCATAAAACAAAAGCACAAGATCAGAGACTGGAGGAAGAGTAGATGAAAGAAACGAGCATTTTTCAATTTCGTCTCTTTCGATTCTTTATCCTAGGCTTTCTATTTGGCTTGCTCTTCCCTGTTGCAGCCACCCTTATCGAGACCGGGCGGCTCGGTTTTCCGATGACTGTAGGTGGGTTTATAGCAGCACAGAAGAGCCAACCTCTTCTCTGGATCATCGACACAGCGCCGGTGATTCTCGCCCTCTGTTTTTTTTGTAAGGGGCTCTGGCAAGAAAGAGCTGAAAGCTGGGCCGATACCAACACCCGGTTGGAAAAAGCTAATCTGGAATTGGAGAAAACGCAAAGAGA
>JAABSF010000156.1 GCA_011390535.1 Deltaproteobacteria bacterium
TCAACAATTGATGCTATGCTAAGTCTGGTGCCCAGGGGGTCCAGATGTACTTTGGGAGGACGCGGTAAACACGCCTTTCCGGTAATTCAGAAGGGCTTGGATAGAGGTACTCACGTTCGAGTAGGCATGGAAGATTCGATTCATCTGGAAGGAAAGACTTTGGCGCAAGGCAACTCACCTTTGGTGGCCCGGGTTGCGGAAATGGCGGCAAAGCAAGGCCGGAGCATTGCTGATGCCGCCACGGCACGTAAACTGTTGGGTTTATAAAGATGTTTTGGGGTGCGGTGCTGTGAAGCAGGACTATCCACTCGACTCTGCTGCGACTTTTGGTCGCGGTCTATGTTTACATTATATATCTTTGGATAACCTTCGCCCGCGGGTTTGTTCTTGTCTTGACAATGAGCGGTTCTGAGATTTATCATTTTATTCTTTTTGGGTTCCTGTAAATGTGAAATCTGCTGAGGGTATGCATTATACGAGGCATGGAAGGAGGGACACAGCATGACCAAGGCCGAATTGATTGAAGAGGTTCATAAGGGCTATGGAAAAGATCTTACCAAGAAACAGGTCGCTGAGATTGTTGATGGTGTTTTCTTCACAATGTCTGAGTATTTCGTTAAGGCAAGAGTGACTAAAGGTCACACTCCAAAACTGACATACCCTGGTTTTGGGACATTCAAAAAAAAGAAGAGGATGGCGCGTAAAGGCAGAAACCCCAAAACGGGTGGGATAATGACGATCCCTTCCTCCCTGAGTTTGACCTTCGCGCCCGGCCAAGAGTTAAAGCGGCGCATGAATAAATGAATGCATTTATCCGAAATGATTGAGTTCATGCGACATCTTCCTGAGTCTTAGTTTGTTTCAAAATCCCGCCGGATCCGGAGCCTTTTTTAAAACACCCGGCTGTTTTAGCTTCGGTGCGCCACACCATCATTTCCAGGCTTTGTTGATCTCTGTTGCTTTTTAAGAGCGCTTCTTGTAATTCGACCTTGTTCCATGGTTTTCTTGTCTGTGCAATCAATCGACAAAAGGTATAACGACAATACAGGAATTGAAACGTCGTTACATTCATAGTATAAACCCACCAGATAGCGGTAGCGTCCTAGGCTGATTATAGGATGTTATCTGAAGTTTAACAGAACACTTGTCTCAAAGGCGTTGGATATTTTTTGAGATAAGAGAAAACCGGAAGTTATTCATATGCGGCGTATGGGTCGATTTGTTTCTCGGTATGCGATTTGGGTGATTGTTGCTTTCATAGCCATAGGCGGTGTTGTCGCCTTTATTGGTATCGAACCGGGATCTGAGAGTGATGTACTGAAATTCCTCCCAAAATCGAATCCTGATGTAGAGCGGTTTTATGACGTAAACGAGAAGTTCGGTGCGTTGAATATAGCGATCGTAGGTATTCAGGAAGATGATATTTTCAATGCCGATTTCATGAACAGATTGGGAGAGACGACTCGTGTACTCCAAAACGAAGTGAATGGGATCCACAGAGTATTGGGGTTGACCACCTTGTCGGACTTCGAGATTGTAAAGGGGGTGGAAGGGGGAGTACAACCCAAAGTGCTCGTGGATGTAGAGCATCTCCCCCAAGATGAAAGTGGTTGGAAGAAACTGAAAGAAGATGTTTTTTCCAAGCGCCATGTCAAGGGACATTTTGTAAATAAAGATGGGGACGCGACGGTTTTGCTTTGTTACTTGGCTCCCAAGGGGCAAGTGGTGGAGATCACCGATGAGATCAAGAAGGAGGTCCGCAAGAGGTTTCCGAATGCTAAGCTGTATTGGGGGGGGAATCCGTTTATTTCAGCTCATATTTTCAAGGTGACCGAGCAGGACATGAAGAGCCTTACACCATGGGCGGTGGGGCTCATTATACTCGTGACATTGCTCAGCTTCAGGGATCCGGTTGGTGTGTTGTTGGCGCTGGTTGCGACTGTTTTTGGCGGCACCATAGCGTTCGCGTCCATGAAATTAATGGACGTGAAGGTGAACATAGTCTTGAGTTCAATGCCGGTTCTCTTGTTTGCTGTGGGGAGCGCTTACTCGATTCATTTTCTGGTGAGGTATTACAACTTGCGGAAAGATGAGGCCACGGGGGCTGCCATAGAGAATACATTCTCGAGTGTAGTGCCTGGTATTTTGGCTGCCGCCTTGACAACTGTTTCGGGGTTCTTCTCTTTCTTGGCCATGGATATGCAGCCGATGCGGGAGTTCGGGTTATTCACTGGTATTGGAATTCTCTCTTGTCTGTTGGGTGCAATACTTTTAGTACCGGCGGTTTTGGCCATAACAAAAAGAAAAAAGAAGATCAAAAAAGATAAATCGAAAGGTTTCTTGATAATAACAATGGAGCGTGTCGCCGCGTTCGCTTCGCGTCACAGGATTTATACGATTGTAGGTCTGAGTGTTGTGGGTATGTTCGGGTTTTATTATTCCACCCAGGTCAAGTTGGCAATGGAGACATCATCTTTCTTCAGCGAAGGGAGTGAACCGGATATTGCAAATAAATTTCTGAGCCGTGAATTCGGGGGCTCTCAATACGTTCAAATTCATATCAAGGCGGATTTCGACGACCCGGTTGTGCTCAAGGAGCTGAGGAGGTTGGGAGACAAAATAGAGACTGTTAAATATGTATCTTCCGTTCAACATGTGGCTCAGCCTTTCGCTCTCGTGAGTGAAGCGTGGGTGAACCTGCGCCGGATACCTGAGACAAGGCCGAGGGTGCAGACACTTGCCAATTATGTGCTCACGGATCCGGCCAGTCTGCAGCTTATGACCCGAAAACGAAACGAAGCGTTGTTACACGCAAAGGTGCGTATTAATGACGCCGAGAAGCTTTTGGAGGTGGTAAAAGAGATACGGTCGATAACTGATTCTGAATTGGGAGATTCTTTTATTGCAGTGAATGTGGAACCTGATTCGTCCGTCAAACTCAAGGAAGCTGCCGGAAAGGCCCGCGCACGGTTGGTGGCTGATCATATTATTGCCTTGATGAGAAGAGCGGATGAGCTACCGGAGGTTGGAAAAGAGAGAGAAACAATTGTTAAGGATTTGGTAGAGGTGCAATCGGATTGGAGTTTTGTTCCGGATAAAGAGGATATGAAGGCGGTTGAAGATAAAATACACGCACATTTGCGATCCGGTGAAACCATTGTTCCTTTGCCTGACCCTGGTGAAGAAGGGGACCCCGCCAGGATGTTGGCGAAAGCCATGGCGGCTCTGGGGCCCGGGGCGTCAGAGAAAAAAAAGGACGCTGCAGCAAGAAAAACGCTTAAAGGTTTTTTAGACGAAGAATCGGCGTTAACCCTAACGGCTACATTGGATCCTTATCTCGTAGATGCATGGAAGATCCAAAGGAGCCGGGCGATTTTGAAGAAGATCGAAGAAACAATCGGTGTGGATATTACCGGAACCGGGAAAGAAAGGCAACAGTTGCTGGAAACAGCGCTATTGGATCTGGAGGCGAAGAGAGTAGCTTTGTCTCCCAAAGCGGCCAAGGCAGCGGGTTTGTCGGCGGAGAAAGATGATAAAGTTAAAGAAGTCTCCATGAAGGCTTTTCTGACCGGGGCTCCTGTCTTGAATCAAGGGCTCTCCAGATCGGTGGAGATGAACCAGATAAAGAGCCTCGTGGTTTCAGGTGTATTGGTTTTATTGGTTATGGGAGTCATTTTTAAGTCTCTGTCGGCTGCTGTTGTGGCTATCTTGCCGGCAGGAATGACGATTTTGTTGATTTTCGGTTTCATGGGCTTTCGTGGGCTATATCTGGACGTTGGGACGTCCATGATAGCGTCTATCGCGCTTGGGGTGGGGATCGACTATGCGATTCATTTCATGGTGTGGTGGAGGAGGTCTGCGAGGGAACTTGCGGGTATGGGTAATCTTGGAAAAGGCGATGGAGAAGAAGAAGTGGTAAAGGTCGACGCTTTGATGGCTGAGAGAGCTGCAAGAAAGGCGGCAGGAAAATGTGGTACCGCGATTTTAACAAATGCCTTGATGGTTGCCGGAGCATTTACTGTTTTGGCGCTGGGTGATGCTGCGCCTTTGAAGACTTTTGGTACCATGACGGCGGGCGCCATGTTTGTTGCAGCGGTTATGGCGTTCACTGCTGTTCCCGCTCTTTCAGGTACTCTGCTTTTGAAACGGTGGGCACTGTCGGGTGATGCGGCAGGGGATGAGGGAGAGCTCACGATGCAAGAGGATAGGGCAAACGAAGAGGGGGATGATTCTTTCACGGATTCGGCGTTGACGAAAGAGGTGGATAAGGAGTAACCAGTTCAGAACATTGCTTTATAAGGAGCGATTGCGTTTTTTTTACATGTTGTAAACTGACTTTTAGCACGGAAGCGAGGTGTGAAATGATATTCGGTTTTAGAAAAACAATGAAGAGTAAAACAGCGTTGGCGGTTTTTGTGTTGTTGACTTCGATTGCCTCTACAGGCCGGGCGGATTCAAAGGGTGAGAAGATATTGAAAAAACTGGAGAAATCTTATGCCGATTTCAAAGACCAGTATTCAAAGGTTAAGATGGTGATCCACAACAAAACCGGGAAAAAAAACATCAAGTTCACCTTATACAACCGGCCGGGGTGGACCAGGCTCATGAAGTTTACAGATCCGGGCGATATCCGCGGGCAGATGGTGCTGGTGCTGAGCCGCAAGGTGATGTATGTGTATCTTCCAGCTTACAAGCGTGTAAGGAGGATCGCCGGCCACGTGAGGAACCAAGGTTTTATGGGCTCGGGAATGACTTTTGACGATATGGCCATAGGTTCATGGTCAGGGGATTATAATGCCAAGTTCTTGAAAGAGGAGCCCAAGCATTGGTATATCAAATTGACTCCCAAAAAAGGCAAAAATGTAGCTTTCCCACAGCTTTGGATGAAGATTGAAAAAAACATGAAGCAAGCCGTAGAGATCCGGTATCTGAGCAAAAAAGGAAGATTGCTGCGCACCCAGACTTTTACCAACTGGAGCTGTGAAAAAAAAGATAAACATTGCACTCCCAAGCGAGTTCGGATGGTTGATCATCGGCGGGGGAATCATAAGACGGATCTGCTCCTCCTGGAGAGTGAGTTTAACCGTGGTATTCCATCACGATACTTCACGGTACGTCATCTTATGCGGGGAGGTTGAGGTTTTTTTCAGTATTGTAATGGGCAGAGTTGAACCCGGCTTTTATTCAAACTTGTTGTCTTCTTTGGGTAAGGGTTGGAAACTAGTGTAATCCATTGTTTTGTTCCACATTCAAGATCCGGAGTAAGAGGTGCAAAGTGTGTGTGAATTCAAAAAAATTGTATTTGCCTACATCCATAGGGCTTTTTTTTGCTGTGATGGTAGGGTTTGTTTCTGAGGCCAACGGTCAATTAGAGACAAGTTACTCAATCACCCTCCAGACCGACCTTCGTTACACTGTCCAGGAAAAAAAGACAAAGGAGTTGATCCCAAGAGCTGAGATACAGCGAAACCCTTGGTTGAGAGGAAAAGAGTATCGTGAAATTACGCTGATACCACATGGGTTTTCGCGTAACGAGAATTTGGTGAAATTCAAAGCGGTGGCTCAGGGGAAGAGGATCAAAGGTGTGGCGGAAGTAGATCTGGTGATGTTGGGCTATAACACTGATTTGAGTAGTTTACCCTCAATGACCCAGCGGAATATGATGGATCCTTTTAGGGTTGAGGCTCACGCCTTGTACATGGATATAATAGGCCTTGGGTCGAAAAAGCTGGATCTTCGTATAGGGCAACAGGTCATAACTTGGGGGACAGCGGATCAGTTCAACCCCACTTCCAATCTAAATCCACTTGATCTTGAAGATCGTCTGTTTTTCGGAGAACGTCTTGCGACGCCTATGGTGCGTGCAGATTATGCCATTAACTGGACGTGGAGCATTACCGCAGCATGGATTCCCATCTTTAGACCGAATCTTCTTCCACGCTCGGCATCTCTGGGCCTCGCTTCCCCCGATAGGATCCCCATCGTTGAAGATGCCTATCGTTGGCAACTGAGCGCTGAACGTTTTGTGGGTGAGAGGCTAATAGCCCATGGGCCCACCCGAGTTACCGAAGCGCGCCTGTTGATGCCCGACACTGATATAAAGAATTCACAAGCCGGTGCCCGGATCAAGGGGAGGGTATTAAAGCAGGACATATCCCTGAGCTACTATTATGGACGTAGCAAAATGCCTCAGCCGGTCTTCAGTAAGACTTATTTGAACTCCGATGATAACGTAATCCAAACCCGTGTCGACTTGGCCTTCCCAAGGATGCATGTTGTGGGTTTTGATATGGCTGGTCAGATCCCGTGGGCATCTTTTTTGACTAAAGCCATCAAATCATTGAAGCCGGTAGGTTGGTGGTTCGAGGCGGCCGCATTTTTCCCGCAGAAGATGACTATGGCGCTTTATCAAGAAAACTTCGGTTTAATCGAAGATGGGGAGTATGACTATTCCAGGATAAATC
>JAABSF010000157.1 GCA_011390535.1 Deltaproteobacteria bacterium
TGTATTAAGAAAAGCAATCAAAGAGGCCAACTGGGTAGGCAAAATAACGGCGGTAGAGACCCTGGCGGTAATAGGCGAAAAAGAAAAAGATGGAGAGACATTAAAAGCCCTCTCATCCGACAAAACAGAGTTGAAAGGTTGGGGAGCACAAGGTGTAACCATGGGAGAACGAGCCACAATAGGTTTTAAACGCTTGAACAAATAATCTAAACATATATAACGGGACGCAAACAAAAAAGAGATTTTGAGGAAAAGAAAGCCGCACTACTTGAAACTCTAAATAATTACTAGTAGTTTTGTATAAGACCAAAAAGGCTTCGGTGGAAAAAAGCATTAGATTTTTTAAGATCAAATCGGGAGTTGTGTTTTTGCCGACTCACTGAGCCACAGTAATACAGACCGCTAAAAGTCCGGTCACGCTCAAGGAGAGTGGAACCGTCATGGATCAGAGCAAAAAGACTATGCGCCATTTTTACTGCAGGGATGCCCTGTGGGAAACTTTTGAGCAAATGGCCAATGATTTCGACTGCGCCATTGATTACCTAATCAATGAGGCCATGAGATACTACGCAACGTCGAAGAATTATATGCCCCGTCAAGCCGGCGCAGCCGCCCCGGCGGCCAAACCAAAACCACCGGCAAGGGGCAGATCTGCACCACCGCCGGCACCAGTGCCACCACCCAGACGATCTGCACCTCCTCCCTCTCTTGGGGCAAGGAGAACCGCT
This sequence comes from Deltaproteobacteria bacterium, assembly GCA_011390535.1. Classification (GTDB taxonomy): domain Bacteria; phylum Myxococcota_A; class Polyangia; order HGW-17; family SLPX01; genus SLPX01. Next base: position 729 of record JAABSF010000157.1, read on the forward strand.
CAACAAAGAAGCCCGGGGTCATTCGGTTCCGGCCTCTCCCGCCCGGTTAGGCCGACACCGCAACCTACCGCCCAAACTACAACACCGGTGCTTTATCTCATTTATCAAAATCAGAGATATCCGGTGGACAAAGATCAGTTTATTTTGGGACGAGGCTCCAGAACATCCGATCTACCCATAAAAGACGGGAACATCTCCAGAAAGCATGCTGCGGTAATACGCAGAAACGGAGTGTATTACATTAAAGATTTGGGATCCACCAACGGCATCGACTTCAAAGGCATGAGAATCGACAACAAAAGAATAGAAGAAGGCGATGTTTTTCATATATGCGATCATGAGTTGAAATTCACATTCAAAGGCTGATTCCGCCCCTTTCCCCCCAAGATGAAAATAGATCAACAAAAAGAGCTCCGCTCATTGTTTGATGTGCTTACCCCTGTTCTGAACAAGTGTGTTTTTAGTAACCCTCTTGATAAAAAAGACAAAGATAATCTAGAACAAAACATTAAAGATTTGGCGGCTGCATGCTCTAAAGAAGAGCTGAGTGACATTAGAGGCTGGGCCGCCCGGTTCGCAGAATTGGGAGAATATGATTCGGACAGAAACGACAAGCATTCTTTGTTGGCAGCAGAGGGGCTTCGTTTGTTTGCTGCACTAGATGACAAGCTCTCTCCCCAGAAAAGCTCAAAACAAAAAAAATCAGCCCACAGTATGCCCCATAGAGGTGCGAGAGCTTTTTTAAAAACAAACATGGTAGAGGGTACCGCTCCGGGGGTCTCGGATTCTTCACGATCCGCCCTGAAGAACCAAAAGAGAGCTTTGCCTCTTCCCACCAGCTCTCCCATCTGTCTAAAGGGTTGCGGCCCGAAAACAGCTCAGAAACTAGTCGAAAGTGGGCTGGAGACTCTTGGGGATTTAGCCATGGTGATCCCCTCAAATTATGATGACAGAAGATTCACGAGCCCCATCAATACACTCAAAGTAGGTCAACGCACTAGTGTTAAAGGAACAGTAGAAAAAGTCACGTGGGCCGGACCGCCTTGGCAAAAAAGAATGCAGGTAGTAGTCGCCGATGACACCGGAAAAATTAAGCTTGTTTGGTTTCGGGTTGTACGTGGATACGGATCACGCTTTGAACCCGGTACGCAAATAACAGCATCAGGGCATGTGTCTTCATATAAAGGAGCGCTGCAGATAGCCCACCCGGAGATTGACCCCGGCGATCATCCCCCCTCCATTGTCGCCCGGTATCCAAATATAGAAGGAATAAGCCAAAGAGCGCTGAGGTCCTTTTGCAAATCAGCTGCAGAGCTGGTTTCCGACCTCCTTGATGACGGAATTCCAGACAGGATTCTATCCGGAATGGGGCTCCCCAGACTATCGGACGGAGTCCGGTTTTTACACAAAGTTCCCGCCCAGATCTCCAAAGAAGAAGTTGAGCTGCTGCAACAAGGGCAGCACCCCGCACAGAAGAGGCTTTTTTTCGGTGATCTTTTTATGATGCAGCTCGAGCTGGCGCACGCTCGCCTTCGCTGGCGTTCACTCGACGCGCCTGAATGTAAATCTTCAAGGACGGATTATTCAGAGCTGGAGAGAGCGTTTGAGTTCAACCTCACAAGTGCACAGAAAAGATGCGTGGATGAAATCAATAGGGACATCTCCTCCGGTCGTCCGATGCAGCGCCTATTACAAGGGGACGTAGGCTCCGGCAAAACCGCTGTTGCTTTCAGCGCTGCGTTGGAGGTTTTGGAATCCGGGCATCAGGTCGCCGTCATGGCGCCTACAGAGATCCTGGCACAACAACACGCAGAGACATTCAAGGGTTGGTGCAGCAACTGGGACATTCCGGTAAAGTTGCTGACCGGCAGTACCCCGTCCCAAGTTAAAACCTCAACCAAGGCACTAATCGCTTCGGGAGAACCTTTTGTTTTGGTGGGAACTCATGCGCTTTTAAGTGACACTGTCATATATGGTTCGCTCGGCCTGGTAATCATAGATGAGCAGCACCGCTTCGGCGTGGGACAACGCCGCCTGTTAAGGGAAAAAGGGCAAATCGCAGGCAAAGCCCCGCATTTTTTGGTAATGACAGCGACACCTATCCCAAGGAGTCTCGCGCTGACTCTGTTTGGTGATTTGGAGCTCTCGGTAATCGATGAGATGCCCCCCGGACGTCGTCCTGCATCTACTACATTGTACGAATACAAAGACAGAAAAGAAGGGCTCCAACACCTAAGAAAGCTTTTGTCACAAGATTTGAGTGCATATGTTGTCTGTCCCCTTGTCTCTGAATCGGATAAGCTGGGTGTAGCAGACGCCCAAAGAACAGCCGAGAGGTTGCGTTCTATTTTTCCAAAACACTCAGTAGGCCTTATACACGGCAGGCTGAACGCAGAAGACAAAACACAAGCATTAAACCGTTTCCGCCGAGGAGAAATAAAGATACTGGTCGCTACAACAGTGATAGAGGTGGGGCTGGATGTACCTTCAGCAGCCGTAATGATGGTAATCAACGCTGAGAGGTTCGGATTGGCTCAACTTCATCAACTAAGGGGCAGAATCGGCCGCAGCGCAACCACCCCGGCACACTGTATTTTAATGGCCGGCAAAAATGTAGAGGGGGACTCTCTCCGCAGACTGAATGTCCTCACCAAAACAACAGACGGGTTTAGCGTTGCCGAAGAGGACCTTAAAACCAGAGGGCCGGGAGAGCTCTCCGGCTCACGACAATCAGGACTCTCAATTTGGCCCAGCGCCGGCGGCTACGGAGTGGATATAAAACTCCTCTCCCAGGCCAGAGAAGCCGCCTCCCAACTTATCGAAGAAGACCCTAATCTAAAGAACCCCGACTGCAGAAGATTGCGTCAAGTCGTGGCCGAAAGAAAGAACAGCTTTTTCGGAGCTGAATCGGGATGAAACCGAAAGGTAAAAATTTGTTCGGATCTCAATGAGATCTTGTTTAATCTATCTCTTCTAAAAAGGCTCGGAGCTCTTTCTCACCATCGCCGCCAAATGAAAGAAATTTAACCCCCATACCCAGTTCAGGGCCGCCATCAGCGACCACCTCACCCCAGACTCTCACTACCGGGACGTCACCACTTAAACCCAAAGGTATCTTCAAGTTGAGCCTCTTTCCTGGAAGATGAGGGAGCGCCTTGTCAAAATACACACCTCCAGCGCTTAAATTGCCGGTCCGCCTGAAGACCTTATCTTCACCATCCCGCTCTTCAACCCAAAGCTCGACCGAAACACGTTTTTCTTTACGCCTCTCCTCCTTGCGCCTCTCCGGGGTCCGCTCCGAAGGAGTATCGATTGTGTCACTCTGTCTTCTATCTGACGGTCTCTTTTCTTCACTCATGACCAAAATCTCCGGGCCGGAGCTGGGCCGGCTCACCTTTGAACTTAAACTTCAATATTGTAAAGTCTCGAATATTTTTTCTTTATATAGCTCTCGAAATACTTTGAATCCAAACTGCCAATCAAGCGGCGCGAGAGCTCATCCGCTGAATACCGCCTGCCGTGTATATGTATGTTGCGCCTCAACCAATCCCGAATAGAAAGAAAATCTCCCTCCTGAATGAGTTGATCCAGTTTGCTCAAAGGTGGTGAGGATGAAGCCGGGTTTTCTTGGCCACGGGAAACAGATTTATCTTCTAAATCGTTTTCCAAGGCTTGAGCCCACTGAGCAGAGTAAAGGTTGCCAAGAAGATATGTGCCGAAATATCCGAACAACCCCATAGACCAGTGGATATCTTGCAAAACACCCTCTCTTGGGCACTTAGGACGAATACCCAAGAGCTTCTCCATGCCATTGTTCCATTCATCTTCCAGGTCATTCACCTCCAGTTCACCTGTCAATAATGCCTTTTCAAGCTCATATCTAAGGGCGATATGAAGGTTGTATGTTACCTCATCCGACTCTGTCCTGAGAAAGGATGCCTCCACTCTGTTTACAGAAAAAAAGAGATTCTCCGGGGTAACTTCAGCCGGTAAACGTGGAAAAATTTTCTTCAACTCCGGTTCGGCATATTGCCAAAAAGAGAACCGGCGCCCTATCTGGTTTTCCCAAAAACGGGATTGAGATTCATGCAAACCAAGTGAAAGTGCTTGCGCTAAAGGGGTACCTACATAATCTTTTGGAAGCCCCTGCTCATACAAACCATGACCCCCTTCGTGCAGAGTGCTGAAAAAAGCCATAAAAGGTTCATCAACACTGTAACGAGTTGTAAGCCGCACATCTCCAGGGTCGAAAGCACAGGTAAAGGGATGAACAGATGCATCCAGCCTCCCCGCTTCCATATCAAAACCAATCCACTCCAGCAATTTTCCACAAAAAACCTTTTGCCCATCCAGATCGAAGCTTCCTGCAGGAATGCCCGGCCCAGAGACCTTAGAACCTTGAACCGCCTCGTAAACCTTTTGAGATACGGATGCCGCACGTTCCACAAGCGGATCCATCCACTCCACCGTGGCGTTGGGTTCATATTGGTCCATCAAGGTGTCATAAGGGTGCTTTGTCTCTTCTCTCATCAGAGCCGACGCTTGTTCTCTTTTTAGGGCGACTATTTCTTTTAAAACAGGAGCGAAAACATCAAAATCATCTTTGTTGCGTGCTTGCACCCAGTGGACATGTGCCTCGGCGGTTACTTCTGTAATCTTTTTCACCAACGGAGCTGGAAGCCGAAGAGCAATCTTCCTGTCTCTTTGAGCTTCACGCACCATGGCTGCCTCTTGAGACCCCTCAACGACAACTTCGCTTGCTTGTTTTAAAAGATCTCCCAGCTCATCCGAACACATAGCTTTGTGAGCAAGCTCAGCTACAAGCCCCAATTGGCGGCTCCGAGCTTCCATCCCCTTTGGGGGCATCATAACTTGTTGATCCCACCCCAACAACTCTTCAATACATCCATAATCGTGAATATTCCGGAGTACCGTTTTTAACTTAATCAGTGTTTTGGGAAACATGTTACAGGGCTCTCACAACATCATTCGGTCAACAAATCACAAAAACCAGGCGTACAAGCCCATGACAAGAGATCACCGCGATCGGGACGTCCCTCAATCTTTTCATCCAGATCCTCAACCTTGTCTACCTGCCGACCTATTTTTTCTCCTTCCATTCGTTCCAAAGCCCGAATTGAGAGATGAAGCTCTCCCGCCATCAAAAGCCCTGTTCTGCGCGCCGTATACTGCACAGCTTCCCAATACGATTTAGTTAACTCCTCGGGATCAAATTGTTTCAACCGCCCTAGATCGTCTTTCCAGCCATTTAAAGTGGCTTCATCGAATTTCTCCAGTATATTACTACGCACCTTACCGGGCAACCCTGACCGGCTGCCATACCAACCCAGCGCGGCAAAGAGACCCTTAATGATGGCTTCCCTGGTCTTTGCAGAAGAAGTCGACAACAGCCTGTTACCGTTTCTTATCAGCTCCAATGCATATCCGAACACGTAACGAACCTCATTTTGAACCAGCTTTCGAGCGAAATCCGCTTGCAACAAAACAGCGGGCCCTTCTTCGGTCTCGGCTATTGCCACGGTATCCTTCATTTCATCTGCACGATAAGCCGTCTTTTCTTCAAACCCCAGGTTCGCACAGAGTTCTTTCAAGACTTTCCCAAGACCTGTGCTCTTTCCTATTTTGCTGAACTCTCCGCCGGCAACCGTTTCAATATTCCCCTCTTCCATTGGGCCGACAGCCTCCTCTATCCGGGCTAAAAC
>JAABSF010000158.1 GCA_011390535.1 Deltaproteobacteria bacterium
CCCGCAGAAGGTATGCCGGGTGGAATGTAGGCATTAGTTGCCATTCCAAGAACTGCCTGAACTCTCCGCGTAGAACGGATATGGGTGTTGTAGTGTCCAGTAGTGTCTGAGCGGCTATTCTTCCAAGGGCGATGATGATTGAAGGATCTATACACTGGAGCTGGGCCAAGAGAAAGGGTTTGCAGTGGAGCATTTCTTCGGGAAGAGGGTCTCTGTTGCGGGGAGGGCGGCATTTCAAAATATTGGCGATATATACTTCTTCTCTCTCCAGGCCCATGGCTTTGAGCATTTTTGTAAAAAGCGAACCCGCCGCGCCGACAAAAGGTACCCCTGAGCGGTCTTCTTCAAACCCGGGTGCTTCCCCTATAAAAACCAGGTCTGCATTCGGATTGCCCTCTCCAAAAACGATGGTATTCCGTGATTCGTGAAGCGGACAGCGAGCGCATTCACCCAAAAAATCCCTGATCTGTTTGAGCCCTTCTTGGCCTTTGACGTTGATTCGCGTCAAAACGGAGGTTACATCTTCTGTGGATGCCTCCGGATCTTTCTCTCTCCTTTGTTGAACACCGGGTACACGGGTATTCACGTGTTCAACAGCCTTTTCTGATTGAGACGAGAAGTGCGCATCGTGGTTTCTGTCGCCAACTTTGCTTTTGCTTGCTCTTTTGTTTGTGCGTTGTCTCTCGTTTGTTGATCGGGGCTTTTGGGTCGTGGGTATGTCTCCATCCAAATCGGACGAAGGTCCCGAAGTACCACGGTGAACAGCCCAGACCCCCTGTTTTTCGAGCCGCAACAGATGGGCTCTGAGGCCTGCTGTGATAGAGTATAACTCACTCAGTGGTGTACTGTTCTGTAAGGAATCTTCATGGTTTTCTTTATCGCTGGGTTGTCGTTTACTGCTCATAAATAATTCCTGACTCTCTGCTTTGCTCGCAACTTCCTGGAAGGATGTTATAGTTACCGAATGTCACGTTTCAGACAAGATAAGTTTCGAAAAAGGTTTTTAAGTTTTTGATGACCAATATGACCGCATTATATGTGATGGTTTTCGGTTCATGGAGTAGACATCGCCGAAAGGCTTTTATGCAAAGGGGAAAAATGAGAGTGCTCTTGTCGGCAAATACTGAACTGCGGAAAATGGGATGTCGAGACAACGTGCACAGCGCCATGTGCGGCTCCACGTGTGGCTCGGGGTTTAGAAAAGAGACCCGATCTGATCGAGCAGGATGGTTTTTTCTCGTTTCTTCGATAGCCCTTTTTTTAATTCTAGGGTTTCCCGGGCAAGCTTTGGCTTTCGGGCCGGCGACGCACATAGATCTGGGGCTTAGTGTTTTGCGTTACGCGGCCATTTTGCCCCCCCTGATGAGAAAGCTATTAAAAAGCCATCCTGATGCTTTTTTGTACGGTGGTTTCGCAGCGGATCAAGTGGTGGGAAAAAATATGGCTCAGCAGATTCACCATTGTCATAACTGGAACGTAGGATTTCGGATGTTGGACGCAGCTCCAAATGACAGAATTAAATCGTTATGCTGGGGTTTTTTGTCCCATTTGGCCGCCGACGTGATAGCGCACAATTACTATGTGCCCATGAAGGTGTTGGCTAGCTATAGGTCCAGAATGACTCGACACGTCTACTGGGAGGTTCGATATGATCAGGTCATGCATGCCAGTGAAAGTGTGTGGTCCACTTTGAATCATTTGGGAGGAGAACGGTTCCCGGAAGAGGACGCCTTTTTGAGAGAGGAGCTGAGTAGGGCCAGCAGGGTTTTGCCCTATGAGGTTTCACGTGGGATTTTTAACAGCATAATGTTGTTGAATCGGGCCGAGCGTTGGCGTGAGATGATCTCAAATGCAGCCGATCGTTCACGTTGGAAGCTCAGGGAAGATGATCTTCACACTTGTAATAAGATGGCACTGGATGCGGTATGCGCATTATTGATTGATGGAAAGAGGGCTTCACCCGTCAAAGTGGATCCCACAGGTATGGCTGTCTTGGCTGAGGCGAAACAATTACGCAAAAAGCTTAAAAGAAAAATGAAAAAAGGAATTTTGGCGGAGAGGTTATCACCGGCCACGGAAGACAGAATTGGTTCACGGCTGCGGGAAGCTCTATCGCCCGGTTTCAGCGGAGAGGAAAGCTCCATTTTACCAGGCGTCGAAGAGATTTTGGAGTGGGAGAGAATAGAGACTCCCGGTGCGAGCCCCAACACATAGAATAAAATCAATTAAATCAATTTGTGGAAATTTTCTGAATGAACTGGGGGGCCGGCCGCGCCAAATAGAAACCTTGCATTAGATGGCAGCCGAGGGAGCGTACCATTTCCATTTGTGGTTTTGTTTCTATGCCTTCCGCTACAACCTGGCAGTCAATGGTCTGTGCAAAAGATACCATTTTTCGAACGAGATCCTGGCGAATCCTGCTCTCTTCGATGCCTCTTATCAGTAACATATCCAGTTTTATGATCTCAGGTTCCAGCTCCGCCACGGTATTGAGCGCGGAATACCCCGAACCCAAGTCGTCGATAGCCACCACAAAGCCAAGCTTTCTGAGGGTTGAAAGCCGATTACGGAACAATTGGAAGTCCTCTATAGCCGCACGTTCAGTTATCTCAAGGACCATTCGTTTGCCTATCGATGTGAGCCATTCAGGAGGGTCAAGCAGTTCCGGATCGGCCAAGTCGTCCGGATGGAGATTCATGAACATGAGATGTTCATCAGGCATCTCTTGAACAGATTCTGCTGTCATCCTTCTCAGCATGCGAGACAATTTTCGTGCTCTCTTTGTTTTCTCGGCGATATCAAAGAGCACCAGCGGGCTGGCCAATTCTTGTGTTGTGCAACGGACAAGGGCTTCGTGGCCATAGATGCTCATATCGGAGCTGCGAACTATGGGTTGGTAATGAAGCATGAAGTCGTTATTTTCCATGGATGTTTCGAGAATTCTAGCTTGCGCTTCGCGCACATGCTGTCCCACGTCCATGGCATTGTGGAGAGCGTGTTGTATAGTTCTGTAAACAAGACGTTCGGGGTGAATCCTGGGGACTTGACGTCCGTGAGCCATCCCTACATAGACTTTGCTGACCGAGGCCAGATCGTCATCCAACACTGCAATGTGACGCGCCAGCCCTTCAGCTAACTGATGCCTCACATGCGAGTCAAATTTGTGGGATGGACACAAGATCACGAAATCGTCCGCAAAAGTTCGATTCAATGAAGCTGCGCCACGATCCGAACGTAATTGTGCTGTTGTTTGTCGCAAAACATGTGATGTAGAACCAGTGAGAGCTTCCAATGCTTCCCACCCGAAACGGTCTTCCACCATCTTTCCGTTTGGAAACGAAATGTAAAAAACGGTAAACACCTGGGATTTCGACAACACTACTGCGATGGCTTGATGAAGGGATGTTAGAGCGTCGTTCTCAGTGATTGGATCTTTACATGCTCTCGGGTTGTCAAGGCTTGAACGAGAGTGCCCGAGGTTAAGTGTTGCTGCATGGCGGATTCCAGGAAGCCTTGCAGTTTCGGATCTGTGTGGAGTGATTTTCCTTCGTTTTAGGTTCTTCTTTTGTTCATCTCCATTGGTTGGTTTGACTTTTTGCTTAGACCTAATGTCCGAGTTCCCTGCTTCTTGCGAATACTCTCCTATAGAGCCGGAATCGTTGCCCGATGGTCTGGTTTTGAATTCTTCGGTTTTATCCTGTCGGTTTTCCGAATTCAGGAATTTGCCGATTTTCTTCTTCATTAGTTTCTTTCTGCTTCCGTAGTCTATCGCTTCTCAGCAAACGAATCTCCAGCCCGCCAAACGCTCATTTCTTTCATCAAATGAAAATGGCTACTCTCTTAGAGAGTTAACACATTTAGACGTTCCGTTTCTAGTGTCAAGTTAGTCGAAAGAGCGTGCGACTTCCATAGTGGTATAATGTGCTAAAGGATAATTGTGCATCGAGCCATTCATGTGCAGGACAAAAAAACTAAAATCGTTCCAACGCGCCCTACCCGCATTTCCTGTTCCCTCGAGCCTGCCTATCGATTCATCTAACAGGACCCTCTCGCTGAAAACCCGTCACTTCAAGTCGCCCGTCTCCATCTGCGTCGATCCAAATGGGGTTTGTAAAAGCCATTATCACCCCTTCCGGTCTGTGGAGATATCTGTTTTTTGTTTTGCTTCTAACAACGAAAACATACCACGTGTCGGCCTCCGGAGAAAGATCTAAGCTTCGTTTCCAATCAAAAAACTCTCGGGCGTTTTTTGTCCCGGAGACTGAAGAAATGTCGATCTTTTGCTCTTTTCTTCCATTAGCTATGATCTCCAAGGTGTCCAGCGGGAGCCATTTGGGAGATTGTATCCGGATTTGGACTCTTTGTGGACCCTTCAGCGTTGAGCCTATGAGGGTTGTGATAACGTTTGTACCTCTTTGTTTCTTCAAACTCTCCGATGTTTTGCTATTGTCTGCGACCGTGTTTTTATGGCTGGTTGCTTCTTTGGTTGCTTTTTCGGCTGATACTATTAAATGTTCCGTCTCGCTTGTCTTTTTACCGGAAAATGCGGTAACGTTGATAAAAGGTCCTGTGCTCACAACTACACGTCTATTCCTTATTGCTTCACGAAAATCTTCTTCGGTGAGTTTCTTAGGATCTTCATGACCGACAAAGAGATAGTTTTTTGGATAACCTACTTCATGGAATCCAGCGAGATGTGAGTCTGAACCTCCAGTAGCAGTGGGGCGCAACCCTTTGTTTAAGAGCATATACCAGTCTCGCAGATTCTGATTCACCCGTTTCTCGGAATAGATCCTTACTCCGTTGAAAACCTCGATGGCATCAAAATCATTAATAAAGCCGGGGCCATAGGCTTTTCCGCGTGACGGATCAAGGTTGATCTGATTAAATGTGCCGATGTACGATAACCGCGGGTGGTTTATCTGAATGATTGGTTTATCTTTACGTTTTCTCCAGGCCCTAATCATTTCTTTCGGCGAGGCGTTCCGGAATAGAGGGACCGGTGAATCGGCTTGCAAAGGGTATAAATTGAAGTGCCCGAAATATGATCTGCGGGTGGTGACCTCACAACCGGGGAATGTCTTGATAAAATCCATAAATGGTTTGTTATCCCCTTCCTTTCCGTAGTCGGCGACGGCGTTGTGATCTGTTGCCACCGCCACCTGTATACCCTCGGATACAAGTTGAATGAGCCTATTTTTTGTCGTCAAAGTGCTATCGTAGCTTGCGTCACTGTGAAGATGAAGGTCAGCCGTTAAAGCTCCATGTGAAAATACCTGCCTTTCGAGAGTGGCCACGAACGCGCTTGCTTGGTCCTTTTTAATCTTGATTGTGTTTGTTGAGATAGAAAACTCGGACCCATGGAGGGCTGTGATTTCATAAGTGCCGGGGGCGAGGTGTTTTTGCCCTGACCCGGTTACCGAATAGATCATGTTTCCCACGCCGTCGGGGGAGCCTCCCTCTCCGAAGTCAGGATCCGGTGTTCCTTCTATGCCCTTTATGAAAAGTTTTGAAGGGAGCGGGTTTCCTTGGGATTCGGTTATTCTGTAGGATATGAGCCCCGACTCAGGGAGAGGAAGTGATATAGAATGAGAATGGCGCTTTGGATTCTTATCGGCTTGATCTTTTTCGGCTTGGTCTCCCTTACTATTCCCGGTCTCTAATATTGTCGTCCAGGGCCCAACACCGACGCCGGACATCCACAAAGCAGCTTTAAAAGGGCCTCTGCCCGGCAAAACTATGTCTGTGGATTCTTTAGTGTTATGTAATGAAGCAT
>JAABSF010000159.1 GCA_011390535.1 Deltaproteobacteria bacterium
CATAAAGAACAGGGGCACTTTCAGGGGCTCCCTTATCATGAACCACTAATCTAAAATCAGAACGCAGATCTGAGAGGGGAACATTTAATTTTTCTTCCACCCCCTTTTCTTCAGCTCCATCTTTCTTCTCTTTTTTGATTTTCTCGTCAGCCTTGACTGCAACTCTGATTTTGCTGACGGTTCCTCCCAGGAGACTTTGAATCACTGAGGTTGCGTGGGCTAAAGAGCCCTTTGTAAAAACGAGGTGACGCCTGGCGGTGATAGTCTCACCTTTTTTGAGATCAGCCCATTTTGCAACAGCATTAACCGTTGGATTGAAACCGGGAGAACCGAATTTAAAACTCATGCCCATCGGGTCTTTTTCCCCGGAGACCAGCGCCAACGCAAACCCGGGACCCTCTCTTCCTATCCACAAACTGTGAACATTCGAATTCTCCCGTACAAATCCATGACCAGGGATAAACAGTCTACTGTTGCCCATGTAGATCCGGTCGCCGACTCCCACTCTATATACCGGAAGCTTGCCGATATTTTTTACTTGGGTATCGAACTGGAGAAAACTCTTTCCTTTTGGTGCCCGGACCACTGTCCTGACTTCTAGATTTAAATCTTTGTCTCTGATTCTTCCCAGCAGCTCCAGACCATTCAGATCGATCCCTTTCAGA
>JAABSF010000160.1 GCA_011390535.1 Deltaproteobacteria bacterium
GTCAGGTTTTCATTTAAGTTCTTTCTGCCGGCGTTGAGTTTATTTTTCATAATTGGATGTGGATCCGAAGAGCCGGCGGAGACACCAATTCAGAGCGTAAAAACCTTCATGTCGGCAGTGGAAAACAGGGAAAAGAAGAAAATTTGGAATCTGTTGGCACCTGAGACAAAGAAAAAATTGAAAAAATGGGCTGAGAGGTTGAAGCAAAGCAAGGGCTTGGACTTCTCCCCGGTTGATCTCATCTCGCCCTCGCCAAGAATCACCGGCAAACCAGGATGGCGGCCTGAAAAATTCAAGCTATTGAGCAAAGACTCAAAAAAGGCTGTTGTAGAGCTGAGCTCTCAATCTCCTGCCAATGTAATCATGACTTTCGGGGGGATCTCCCTTGGGCTGGTGGCGGGGTCCTCAGAGTCACTGCATTTCGCAGAAAAACCCCAATGGGTTCGTGTTTCCCATGCTCCTCTTCTGGGGCTCAGCATGGTTGTGACCATAGACAAAAACAAAGATAAACAGAGCCTCACTGCCGGTCGTCGTCAGCAGGTCACTCTTGTGCGGCATGAAGGGAAATGGCTTATAGAGCTGAATCTACAATCGGATTTTTCCAATAAGGCTGAGCAAAAAGCTGAAAACTGAAGAATTAAAAATCAAAGAAGGGTAAAATCAGCAAAACGGCTGAACCGGCCGAGGGCGCAATTTTAAAAAGTCGGATAAAAGTGGTTACAGGCCCTGGCCAAAAGTCGTAGCAGCGCAGAGCTGATAATCCTGCTTCACAGAACCGCATCTATTGGCCGATGCTTGGGCCGGCCGAGTTAAATAATCATGAAAAAATGGAGTTGAACGATCGGGTTACCCTTCCAGCGATCGGGTTACCCTTGCATGAAGACAAGATCCAGGGTGCCCACAGACAGAGCTCCGGTGGTCAATTCTATTTTGTATTTATCCGGAGCGAGGTCCTTGAAATAGACGACAGACCCTTCAAAAGGAACTGATTCTACAACCTTACCCCTGCAATAAAGCGTAGCCCGAACAGGTTTTTTCCCTTCTTCCTTTTTTAAGACCTTAACTTGGATATCGAGCAACTCCGATGGTAAACGCTCTATCTGAACCCTTAACCGGTTTCCTCCCAGGTTTGTTTGAAACTCTGAAAAACAAGGGGTATCAAGGGATGATGCAAGAGCTGCAGAAGAGCTCCGCACCGAGACCGGTTGAAGAGTCATAATTTGGGGCAAAGATGTCCCGCAAAGGAACTGAAGCCCTTGAGCAAAACTCCCGAAAACAGCTTTGAAACGACCCGTTGCTTTTTCGGACTCTTCTCCTGCAGGAGCCTCCGGCGCATCATTCGAGGCAGTGGAAATATTGTTTCTTTCCGCTCCCCACTCTTGTAGCGCCTGAGTTGTAATGTCCACGAGATCTCTGCAATGAGAACACTGCAGAGAAGATATTATGGAGGAGTCAGCGCCGTCTTTCAAACGGGCTTCTATGACTTCCAGCAGCTCCAAATCTTCCATGCCATCGCTCTCGTCTTGCGGTATGGAGTCATTGAGGTCACATTTAGCAGCCGCCTGAAAAAGCAGCTCATCGAATTTATCTTTTTTCTCGGGCATGATGTCTAGTCCTTGATACGCCGATTATGATCTATTCTTCCTAATCAGAGAGCTTCTATTGAGGTGTTGCCTCTGATTAAATATTTTTTTTATCAGCTCTTGGTCATACCCTGTTTTAACTCATTTCTTCTCAATATTTTTCTTACTAATTTGATCAGTTTATTTCTGATCTTGTTTTTTCTGCTGTAAACCGTATTTACACTGATGTTTAGCTTTTGAGCGATCTCATCAGGTTCCAATCGCAACTTGTAGTATAGATTTACAAAATGTCGATCCCCATAGGACAGGTGGTGCATCGCGCTCTCAACCAGCTGCTGCTGCTCTTCGCGCTCTATCATTGTAAGGGGATCTTTAGAATGTGCCGGGATCTGTACAACGCCATGATCATTGCCCTCATGAATGGAGAGGTGCTCCGGCTCTCGTTTTCTGAGCTGATCATGGGCGGTGTTTGTGGAGATCAACCCCACCCAACTTGAGAGCTTGTAGCCTTTCTCCGAATCATATAGGCGCAGCTTTCTATAGTCGCTCTTTACCAGATTGTAACAGACGTTCGCTAGGAGGTCTTCCAAGTCCTCTGGTGTATGAGAAACATTATACCTTGTGTATACCTTCCTCACACAGGAGACCATCAACCGATGGAATCTTCGGTAAAAAGCCTCCCATGCTCCTGCACGCCTCTCTAAAACAGCGGCGAGAAGATCATGATCTGTTAACTCAGACAAATCCTGTGACATAACTAGAGTTTATAAGGTGAACTATACGTCCAACGCAAGTGCATTCGGCAACAGATATTCTAATTTTAATCTGGATGCTATCTTTCCCCCCGTTTTTACTTCGAGCCTGCCTCGTCCTTTGTCTCTCGCTCCGATTCTTTGCCCGGCCTGATGTTTAGCTGAATATCGCTGATAAATGTGGGGTGGATAATATGAGAGACCGGCCGGGGTGGGACTCCGCCGGGTTCGAAACCAGCGGACGCCGGTGGATAATTTTCCGGGCTTTGTCTACCAAAGTGTGCACAAAACTGTAGACTAGTTGCGCATACTGTAGACAACCTAACCTGCAATACCAATTTGTTCACTCTGTTCAGATGATGTTTTTTTAGGGATATAAATTTTTTTTCATAAAGCCTGTCACCTATGAACCTGCATTTATTCTACCTTTACAGCAAGTTGCAAAACAATCCACAAGCCAATAATAGATTTCGACCACAAAACATCGTTTTCATGCGCCACAAGATTGAGCTCTGCATAGAGTTGGCAATAAAATTGCTAGCTTTTGCTGCCGAGCGAAGACCGAAAAAAGTTACTATGAAACCAAAGCCTTTGTCTTGTGAAACAGAAAAACAGAGCAGAAAAAGCCCCGGATGTTTAGATTATGAATAAGTGTTGTCAAAAGATGCCGAAGATAATGAGCAAAAACCCGGGGCGCTACAAGGGACCTGCAGTGACATGAGCAGAGGCGACTTGAACAGCGACATGAGCAGAGGCGACTTGAACAGCGACATGAGCAGAGGCGACTTGAACAGCGCTTTCCTAAACAGAGAGACGAGCCTAAGCAATGATGAGCATGATGAAGGCATCCTCTCTGATAAGTTCAATAAAACTGAAGGTTGGCCGGTTGTCGAACGGACCTATGAATCAAAAAAAGTATGGCTCCGATTTCAACGTTTTCTTAACGCTTATGACATAGAGCCGGATCCCATCATTTTAAAGGCAGCCGAAACTGTAGGGCTGGTCCATTATCGAGAAACCTTGCCTTCTCTTATCCCTTGGTCTGAGGTTCCATTTTGGTTTTGTAGCGGAGAAAATTTTTCCAAGACCGAAGATCTGGCTCTGGGAGGTCTCTTGCTGAGTGTAGGAAAAGAGATTTCTCGGTTATCTTCTTCTCATAAAAGAGCCGCATCGGCATGCAAGGAAGGTTTTTCTTCAATTTATCAGCATTATTTTTCCGACAGGAAGCATCCCTTTTGGATCGTGTTCAAGTCTCTTAATGAAGCCGCCGATAAGTCACTTAACTGGGCTGCCCGGGTCAGGCACAGGAACCAAAAATCCTACACGGCATCGGATATCAGCCACAGAGGAGAGGCTCATCTTGACTCGGCGATCTGTCCCACGGCGCTCGCGTTCATGTGCGGTCGTCCCGAAATGGTGGCAGCTGTTCGAGAGTTTGTTCTATCACTCTCCTGCGGAATTCAGCTTCTGAATGATTTTAGAAAAGTGGAACAGAATCTTCGGGAAAACTACTGCACTCCGCTTGTGGTGGATTTGACGCTCACAACCTCCAAGCGTTCACAATTCAGCTCGGAGTTAGGCGAATCACAAGAGCCTGAAACCACAACGGTGAAGCTGACAAACAATGATAACAACACACGCGAAGCGGTCCTGAAAAACTTTAATCGAGCGCTCTTAAACTTTTATAGATGTGAAATTTATTGCCGGGAGTTACCGATTGAAAAAGCGCTGCCCACGATTCAGCGGCTTTTGTTGAATGTGAGCCGCGAGATAATTCGTTTATCTGTAGATAAAAATGATTTCGAACCAAAAGCCCCATCAAGCCTGACCTCTTGAACTATTTTGGTGAGAATATCACCACAGGCTGTCAAATGATGGGGCTTTCTTTTTACTCTCCGGATCTCAATGAGATCCTATTTGGGGCTGACTCAGTTCTTCTTAGTCTTGACTCTTTATATTGTAACCACTGTGTTTAGCCAATCGGTATAGATAACCCCGGGTGAGCCCTGTATATTCAGCCATTTTGGTCACGCTGCCCTCCGCCCTCTCATGCCAATAGGCTAAAAACTTCCTCTCTATCGCCATGGCCGCCTCATTTTTTGCTTTCTCTCGGGCAGCCTTGAACTCATCCACCAAAAAAGGCTCTCTTCTCTTGTTCAAAACCGGCGCCATTTCATCTTCTTCCATCGGCGGATCAGGCCTCGGAAAACTCACCCCCACAAAACCCACTAGATCTCTCAGCTCAACCCGATCATGAGGAACCACGGCGGCGACTCTCCTCACAAGGTTTTTCAACTCTCGGCCGTTTCCCGGAAACTTAAGCTTCACCAGCTCAGCGACAGCCTCATCTGTGAATGAAAGATTAGGGCGATTATAGGCAACACGAGCTTGCTTCAGAAAATGCGCCAGCAAGAGCGGAATATCTTCCGGTCTTTCCCGTACAGGGTGAAGAAAAAGCTCGATGACGCTCAACCTGAAATAAAGATCTTCTCTGAACCTTCCTTCCGCAACCATATCTCTCAGGTCTTTGTTGGTGGCCGCTAAAATGCTCGTGCTTATGTGCTCCTCTCGCACCCCACCCAATCTTCGTACCCTCCCATCCTCCAGAACTCTTAAGAGCTTTACCTGCAGGTCCCAACGCAGATCACCTATCTCGTCTAAAAACACCGTCCCGCCCGAGGCTCTCTCAAAAGCGCCGGGGAAATCTTTTACTGCACCGGTGAAGGCTCCCTCCATGTGTCCAAACAATTCAGACTCCACGAGTCCTTCACAAAAAGCACCACAGTTTAACGGCACAAAAGGCGCCACAGGACCATGACGAATCTCGTGGATCCGCTTTGCGATCAACTCTTTACCCGTTCCACTCTCTCCGCAGATCAACACAACATCACTAACCTTGGCGATCCTCTCCACAGTCTCCAAGACTCGTATCATCTCGGAATTGGCGGTGATAAACCTGTCTTCAACGTCCAGCTCTTGCATCCGGAGACGAAGCTCTTCGTTTTGTCCCTTTAATTCCACAGACTCTGAATGAAGAAGAGCCAATTCGTTGTCTTTTTGAACAGAAGCCCTGTAGGCATCCAACCCAGCCTCTACATCCCTCCTCAACCTCTCCATGTCCCATGGCTTTTCAATATACCTGTGGATATTACCTTCATTTATGGCCCTGGACATAGCCTTCAGATCCGCATAACCCGTTAACAAAAACCGGATGGTTTTGGGGCTTTTCTCGACCATAATAGAAAAAAGCTCTGAGCCCTGCATCTCGGGCATCCTCTGATCAACTATCGCCAGAGCGATCTCTTCTTTTTCTAAAATCCGGACCGCCTCTAAGGGGTCGGTGACCCCCACAACAGGTGCCAAATCACCAAGGGCTGCTTTAAGAGAACGAACAACTTTAAGCTCGTCATCAACAAGAAGAAGGGTCTCCTTGAATTTTGTCATAACTTCATCCCGGTTTATGTCTAAATTCTCATGGCTGGAAAGCCCTATGCTCACACCACGCATTTTAATGCTTTTGAAAAAGTTCACAACCATTTCGCAGAAAAATCATCCATATTGTACACATATTAGTTCACAATGTGTATACAGTTTCATTCACAGTCTACATATTCAAGTAACAAACCAAAATACACTCACAGATCAACACAGACTAACATACTGATAATAATGGACATTTTTTATTTAGAGTTTATCAGAGAGGCGCTGGCAGAGTTCTTGCTATTCAACCCAGTGCACAGTCGTTGAAAAGGCACTTTTTCAGCCCATGGAGGATGAGAAAGGTGTTTTGCAAAGAAAACAAGCTCTTTGAGAGTGTTAACCACATCTTTATAGCTGAGAACTAACACTGAGATTTATCAAAGACTGAGATTTATCAAACGCTGAGACTTATCAAAGACTGAGATTTATCAAACGCTGAGACTTATCAGTCAGAATGATCAAAGAACATTGAAATCCATCTACAAAAGCCATTGCAGCAAAAACAACAGTAGCTGTAGCAAATCAATATAGGGAGTATTTAGACAAATGGACGATACATTGGACTTCCTGTGGCAAGAGATCAATGGCTTTGTGCCTCACGCCGTGGCT
>JAABSF010000161.1 GCA_011390535.1 Deltaproteobacteria bacterium
CGCCGACGGCCCGGAACTATTCTATAGGTTCTTTCGGAGATGTGTCGGGTGATGGGCCATTTGCTCAGCCCGAGGGTTTTATAGAGGGTACTAATCAAGGGGGGCTGGAGCCGGGCTCGCTTTTTGAGGCTCAGCTCGCAGATCGGCTTTCAGTTGAGCCCGATGTTCCGCCCGAGGGCTATGTTTTCTTTTATTTGCCTGCTGTAGACTCCACCTTTGTGCGTGGGGGGGATTATTCGGATGTGAACTACGGGACATCCGAGAAGATAGTGATTAAGGAGGGCTCTGTCGACTACAGGCGTGAGAGCTTTTTACGGTTTGATCTTTCGGGGGTTGAGGAGTTTGTGAAAGCGGAGCTGGTGTTGGAACCCTACAGTGTGGGGATGCATGGGATCTTGTCCGGAGTCGCGACAGTAGAGGCGGAGTGGAGCGGTCAGACCACTACGTGGGAGAACAAGCCTTCCTTTGCTTCTGTTATTCGATACTTTCTGCCCCTTCGTTATGAGGTGACCAGAGTTGATATTACAAGCGCTGTGGAGGATGTCGCAGGCTCGGAAGATTTCTCTCTGGGGCTTTTTTCCACAGATTATTTCGGGGGTCCGAGCTATGCTGAGTTTTATTCGGTTAACGCAGAAGAACCACTTAGGCCGTCGCTACGGTTTACTGTTCCGGAACCAGAGGAGGTATACCTGGATGGAGGTATAGTGGACACCGGTCAACCCGATACAGGAGGGTTTGACGGAGCGTTTGGGGATGCAGGGCAGGGAGTAGAAGGTGACGCCGGCAACGAAGGTGACGCCGGAGACGGCCCCGGGGCTGTGACCGGTGGGGCTTGTGGGGGGTGTTCTATGACTTCAGATGCGCCTATTGGGTTGTTTTTTTTGCTGTTGTTTGTGTTTCCATTCTTAAAAAGGGCGAGACGAAGAGGTCGGGGCGGAAATATGGATGACGAAATCTAAACATCGACAAACATCTAAACATCGACAAACATCTAAACATCGATAAACATCGATTAACTTGGATCACTGTTTCTGCTTTGTCGGAGGTGCTGAAAAGGAGAAGAGGATGACAATATTCTGCAGAGGGTTTAGAGGTTTTGGTGGGTTTAAGGGGATTAATGGTTTTAGAAGTTTTTTTCTTATGGGTTTTGCAGTGCTTTATTTTTGCTCTTGCGTACCGGGGAAGAAAACAGATAAACCCGAACCGGTTGGAGATAAAGCGAAGGAAGCGCCCGCAGTTGAGCCGAGGGTGGAGAGCCGAAAAGAGCCCCAAGTTGCTGCTATGCCGGATCCTCCCGCAGGGCCGGATCTTGAAAAGATGGTGTTTTTATGGTTGGAGATGGATGCACCGGCGCGGATTGCAGAGAGTCTCGGTTCTTTTCTTCCTTTTCCGGTTGTCTCTCCTGAGAAAATTGATTCTGCTTTGACCAAGGCGATGTTCAGTGTTTTTAATGTGAAAAAAGAGCCGGCTGGAGTCGACACCTCGCGTCCCTTAGTGTTGGCGGCGGTGACCTCTTTGGTGCATATAAAAACAATTAGAGAGCTTATGGGGGCGATGAATCAGCCCGGTGATTATGATTTTACGCCGAGGTTGGTTGCGCGAGTTCCGGTTAAAGGTTCAGGAGATGAGTTTTTGCGGTCTCTTGGAGAGAACGCACAAGAGAGCCTCTCTACGCCGTGGGGCGGCCATATGTTCAAGAATGGCACAAAAACCTTGTGGGTGCATGTTAAAGGTCCATGGGCGGTGTTGACGACTGAGGAGACTTTTGTTGGTTCGGCTTGGAGATTATTTAAAAGTGTGAAGCTGAAGGAAATCGAAGGTTCAATTCGAGCTGAGCTGTATATCCAGCGTTTTCACACGCTCTTAAAAAGTGCTTTCCCGTTGATGTCGATGTTTCAAAGCAGAGGCGGGCAATCGGGGATGCCCATGTCGTCGGGGTTCAAGTACGGAAAGTATTTGAAATTAGCCGGTTTAGCTTTAGGGGTATTGGTTGAGACGGGGACTGTCGCCCTGGAGTTTAAGGCTTCAAAGGAGTCGGGGTTGTCTTTCAAGATGATGGGTGCAGGATTTCGGGGATACATGAAAAGTTGGCTTGACTCTTTGATTCATCCGGAAACGAAGCTGTTGAATTTTGTGCCCGAGGGTGCCCCTTTTGTTTCACTCGCCACAGTAATGGACACGGAGAGAGGATTTTGGGTGACGGCTTTTAAGAGTTGGTGGATTATGACCTTGGGTTCTTTGGATGGGGTTAGCGACAAAAAGCGAACCGCCTTGACCATCAATGTTGGAAAAGCTTTGGATGATTGGGTGAGCAGCCTTGGCAAATCAAGGATGATGAGTTTGTATTTTGAAAAAGATAGTAGCCCGTCGGTTTTGTTTGTTTATGAGCTTAATAAGCCGAAGGTTTTTTTCGAAGCCATGAAGAATACGGCTGACTTTGCCGGTAAAGAGCTGACACCGATCCTGGAAAAGTTGAGGGAGAAAAGAGAAAGCAAAAAGGCCGGGGGTGGAGGGGGTGTCTTGGGTGTCTTGGAGGGTAAAGGGTCTGATGGGAAAAAGAAGGGTGACAGGACCAAGCCGGGCTATAGAATCACCAAGCGAATGAGGCGGTTTAAAGGGGTGCGGGTACAGGAGGTCATCTTGTCCCGGAGAAAGAGAAAAAGAAGAGGGCGAAGTAATAGAGAGTTGAAATCCATGGACTATTTGTTCTCGGGAGATGTGGTCTTTTCGGCCATGGAGGTTAATGGATACGGAATAATTCATATTGGACAATCACGAGGTGCGCTGGCGGGTGTGTTATCTAATTTGAAGGGTGGGAAAAGGAGAAAGCGGAAAGAAAAAGCAAGCCTTGGTGGTTTGGCTGCCCTTTTGGGCAAGGGTGCTTATAGACACAAAGATGTATCCTCGCTTGCAGGTTTGGATTGGCCGCTTCTGATTAAAGGGATTTCGGGTCTTTTAAAGAAACGTACGCCCGCGCTGTTGAAGCGGCTGAAGACAAGAGTTCCGCAGGAGGAAAAAGAAAAAAATGAGCGGTTGGCCGGCAAGATCAAGGAGGCGAATAAATTTTTTGGGAAATTAACCCCTTACATTACAAGAAAAGGCGAACCTGGAAAGGTAGACAATCCCGACATTGCATACAAAGGTGTCAGATCCGGGTCATCATATACAATGACCACTTTTATGGATGACGCATCGGTGAAGAGAATGAAAAGATGGTTTGAATCGATAGAAAAGGATTCAAAGAAAGAAGAAAAAACAGAGCCGAAATAACGAGGCGAGTAAAGGAATCACCGTGTGCTGAGATACCATGCAAACAGCCCTCCTGCCACCATCGCCGCCATCAACAATCCGACACCCAATAGTAGAGTAAGCCGACGTTTGCTATCTTGGAACTGCAAGGGCGAAACCTCTCGGGTGGTGTTTCCCGACCTTGCTTCATGATTGGGCCTCTGCAGATTCCCATGAGATTTTTGGGATGGTGGTGAGCCTTTGTTTTGAGATGAAGTTGATTCTTTTGATTTGCTTTCATGTTGGCTCAAGTTTTCTTGAGTTTGGGACAATATCGGGGTGCTTTCAGGGTCAAGCCGGCATAAGATGTTTTCTAGGCGCTCCCATAAGATGGCGACGCTTTCGGGCCTTGCAGACGGTGCCTTTTCAAGAGTCCACAAAATGAGCTCTTCCAGGCCGGTGGGTAGCTCAGCCAGGCGGCCGGGGGGAGGAGGTGGTTGAAAGCTGTGAGCTTGAAGAATCTCAATGTAAGATTTGGAGATGAAGGGAGTCCTGCCCGTAAACATTTGGTACATTATTACCCCAAGGGCATATATGTCCGCCCGATGATCCACATGCTCGCCGGCGCCTTGTTCAGGTGCCATATAGAGCGGTGTCCCCAGCCTTATTCCTGTTTGGGTACGACCCAAAGAGATGCCGTCTTCAAAAAAACGGGCGATCCCGAAATCAAGGAGTTTCAGGTGGCATCTTTGGCGTCGATCCTGTGAAAGGATCATGTTGTCGGGTTTTAAATCCCGGTGTACTACATCTGCTTCATGAGCCGCCGCGAGAGCGTCACATAACTGCTCTAAGATTTCTTTGGCATCTCCATAGGTGAGGGGAGCTTTTTTATTCATGAACTTTGTGAAAGTCTCACCCTCTAAAAGCTCCATTACAAAATACTGACTTCCATCTTCCAGCTCTCCGAAGGAGAAGATGTCTACTATGTTGTGGTGGTTGATTCGGTTGACGGCTTTGGCTTCCGCAGAGAAACGCCTGACCATTTCAGGCACAGAGCAAAGCGCTCGGTTCAAAACCTTGATTGCGACTTTTTTCCCTATCACAGGATGTTCGCCGGCGTATACTTCGCCCATCCCTCCCACACCTAGAAGGTGAGTGACCTGATATTCTCCCACCATATCGCCATTAGACAGCCGCCCTTGACCTCTGCTTTGACCTTTACCTGCAACTTTGTCTCTGCTTTCCTCTTGTTCCGCGTTTTTCTGATCAGGTGCCTCTGAAGGAGCACTCACACCAGGCTGTGAAATTAGGGTTTCGGCGTTGGGATCAATTATTGATGGTTCTTCTCCGGTTCGGGCGATAGTTTTCGCCGTTCCGTCCATGGCGGGGTTGGTCCGAGCGCCTCTTTCCTTTTCTTTCTCTTTCACAGACTATCCTCCCCGGACAGGCGATTGGATACTTCGTTTTATACCGCCAGGCCTTGGCGGAAATCCTCCAAGATATCATTTATATCTTCACAACCGATGGAGACCCGGACCAGCCCATCCGTGATGCCTGCTTTTTGGCGGGATTCTTTAGTCATTGTCGCGTGGGTCATGCTGGCAGGGTGCTGGATCAATGTTTCAATACCACCAAGAGAAACTGCGAGAGTGGCGATATGCATGTTTTCCAGGAGTTTGCGCCCGGCCTCTATTCCACCTTTTAGGCTGAAGGAGATGAGCGCTCCGGGGCCGTCCATTTGTTTTTTTGCCAGCTCATATTGTGGGTGGCTCTCCAGCCCGGGGTATCTGACCCAGTCTACTGCGGGGTGCTCTTCCAAAAATGAAGCAGCTTTTATTGCATTCTCTTGGCATCTGGTAACCCTGAGGTGGAGGGTTTTTGCACCGCGCAGCACCAGCCACGCCTGGTGAGGATCCATGGTTCCACCCAAAAAATTCAAGGTCGAGCGCAGTTTTTTGAAGTGTTCCTCGCTTTTCGGAACTATCATACCAGCTACGACATCAGTGTGTCCGTTGATGAACTTTGTCATGCTGTGCATAACTACATCAGCCCCTAATTCCAGAGGCCTCTGCAGAATAGGGCTGCAAAAAGTATTATCTACTATGGTGACGGCACCGTGTTTTTTTGCAACGGACGAGCATTCTTCGATATCGGTGATCTTGCTTGTGGGATTCGCCGGTGTTTCGATGAAAAGCAGCTTGGTGTTCGACCGCATAGCGGCTTCTACGTTTTTTGGATCTGATGTGTCGACAAAGCTATACTCCACGCCGAATCTCGAAAAGTCTCTCTCAACGACTACACGGGAAGGGCCGTAGAGTGATTCGGTTGCGACTATATGATCACCGGCATTCAAAAACGCGAAAAGATTTGTACACACAGCCGCCATGCCGGAAGATGTACCCATGCCACCGAACCCACCCTCCAAGGCGGCGATGTTTTGTTCCAATTTGGATATTGTAGGGTTGCCCATTCTTGTGTAGATATAGCCGTCTTCTTCACCGGCGAAACGAGCAGCGCCTTGAGCTGCGGATTCAAATGCGAAAGTCGATGTCTGGAAGATCGCTGGAGACACCGCACCGGTCATTGGGCAGGGGTGTTGCCCTTCATGGATTACACGAGTGGGAAGCCCTAAGTTGCGTTTGGAAGAATGATTTTTACTCATAAAAAACTCCTTTTGAAAAAATAAAATGAGCCCTTAAAAAGGTTTTGTCGACCGAGAGTTTCGCATTGCAGGAGTTTTTTTCAAGTCCGCTTCACCTCTTTTTTTTAGTTTTTGCTTTTTTAAGATGAGTGATGCAATTAACAAGGGCTTTTAAGAATCAAGCCCTAAAGGAGTTTCCATGAATAGATTGTCCAGCGAGATTTTGCCCCCCTGTATCTCTCCCGGCCGAGCTGGGACGATTATTAAAGAGCTGACTGTGCCGGTGACCGGGTGCACCGAGCCGGCTGCTATTGCCTTGGCGACGGCTCTTGCAGCACTTGCAGTAAGGGGGAGGATTCCAAAGTGGCTGCGCCGGAGAGATGCCGGCGTGGATGGAAAGGAAGCATCTCATGGTGGTGCAGCCGGTATAGGCCATGGTGCAGGAGAGATGGATGGTAGCGGCGCAGAAGCAAGAGAGAAAGCTCAGTTGAGTGAAGATGGGGGTAGTGAGGTTTCTTCGTTGGAGGTTGAGTATGTTTCTGTGA
>JAABSF010000162.1 GCA_011390535.1 Deltaproteobacteria bacterium
GGTGAATGGATCGCCTCAAAAAGTATCCCGAAACCCTTTTTCAATGTTACAGGGACAGGTTCCGATTTCCCCTCAATCATCTTTTCAACGATACAATCATCGCTGCGCCGCCAAAGCACCCAACCGATAGCTTCAATGTTCGCCATTCCCGGCAACGGGAAGGTAATCAACACCCGGCTCAACAAAGGCACCGTCGGCCCAGTGATAAAAGCACCGTTGGCGCTTAAATCTCTAACCATCCCCTGCAAGGTTTCCCCCGCATTTTCCGGGTTGGGAAGAACTCTTTCATAAACCTCGGCCAACTTTTGGGGGATATCAAGAACCTTGGCAGGCAAGACTTGATAGGTCGTAGGTAAAGTCACATATAGTCTGGGAGAGCGGCGTCGATCCTTCGTGGCATCCATCTGGTATCCTCATCCACAAGCGGAAGTCCAACAAAAACGTGCACAAAACAACTATGCACACGCCCATTGGAGTTTTTTTTACAAAACAAGCAACAGAGAGAGGATAAAAAACGTAAGGTCTCCTGTCCACACATAATTAACGTAACCTTCATTCAATTGCGTCACGTTCGTCTGTTGTTATTTTCGTCTTTTATCACATTCGCCTTTGGATTCGTTAACCATCTCAAATATAATGAGATATATTATGTTTTCGAAAAAGAGCACATTGTGAAAGAAAAAAGAGTGGAAATAAATTTGGGGAGGTTATGCAACCTCGAGTGTGAATTCTGCATGAGCAGCAGCACTCACAAGGGTAGAGATAACAGGCTGGAGTGCTTGGATAATGCCATGAAAGAACTTCGCGAGTTGTATTCTCCCGGGGCGCATGTAAATTTTTTAGGGGGTGAACCCACTGCCCACAGGGAAATCACTCAACTTATCGATGCTGCACAAAAATTGGGGTACAAACACATCAGCTTATGCACAAACGGTATCTTATCAGCAGACATGAATCGAGCCCGGGAGCTTGTAGATGCCGGCCTGACCAGGGTTACCTTGTCTGTTCACAGCCACTCCCCCCTCGTAGAAGATAAGCTCACCCACCGCAAGGGAGCATTTCATCTGAAAGAGCAAGCCATAAGAAATTATGTGGCACTCCATCAAGAATATTCAACCATAAACCCACCAGCGCTGAACACCGTTGTACATAAGAAGAACTACAAGCACCTTCGAGAATTTTTGCGCTACTTTTATAAGCTGGGTGTACGAGAGTTCAGACTGAATGCATTAAGACCTGAGGGGAGAGGGGGAAGTCAAGGGGCGCGTGCATATTTCGTTCGTTACACCACCGCGGCACCTCACATGCTTGCAGCCGTCCTGGAGAGTTGGGCTGAAGGAGTCAGGGTATCCTGCGGAGGGTTCCCGCCCTGCATTTGGCCACCTCAAGTTCACATGAGGGATGATGTACTGAGTCGTTTGTGGGCCGATCATACTGAGGTTTCTAGAGTTGTGTCGGAATACTCTCCAATCCTGGGCACCGAACGTTTCTCTTGGGATGAGATGCGCAGTCAAAGGCTGAAAACAAAAATGCCGGATTGCCCAAAATGCAGATACAATGCAAAATGTGAAGGTGTTTGGGTCTCATATGCATCCATCCATGGATTGAAAGAGTTTGTGCCGGTGGTGTTATGACAGTGACTGGAAGCATTATTCCACTTTCTCTCCGTCATACACAAGGCTTACAACATGGAGAGGCAATACCAGAGCAGCACAATGAGCGCCCATGGAGCAAAGAATGAAGGAAAACCGAAAAGAAATCAGCTTCTCCACCTCAACCGGAATCAGTCACACCGGTGAATTATCTGAGACTGGTGAAAACCAAAATAAGCCGGTTCTCTTCCTGGATATTGTCGGGAAATATTTTAACGAGCGGTTTATTCGCACGGGCAACATGGCCATTTCGGCGGCCATCAAAGCAACCGGCGTAAAGACCTGCTTATTGACCATTTCCGAAGAAGAAGATCCAGCACCGGTAGTTGAAAAGATCCGGTCAATGCAACCTCAGCTCGTTATGATCTCCATGTTTTCCATTCTGCTTCATGCCTCGTCAAAAGTCCTCAAATTTTTGAGAGCAAAAGTAGACATCCCGGTAATGGCGGGCGGACACCACCCTACGGCTGATCCGGGATCGGTGCTGACCATGGAAGGAATCGACATGGTGTGTGTGGGAGAAGGCGACCTGATAATCCCGCGATTACTCGAGCTTGTCTACAAAACAAAAGATCGAAAAGAGCTTTTGGCAAGTCTCAACTCATCCCATATTCCCGGGATTTGGTATCGTAACGAAGAGGGTATCATAGTAGATCGAGGAGCAGCCCCGATACCGCACAACCTGGACGAGTTGATGCCATGGGACAGAGAGCTCTATCCAAGACCATTTATAGAAGACAACAGTCTCTTGAAGATGGGTCGCATTGTCCCGGTTTATTCCGGCAGGGGATGTCCTTTTAGCTGCTCCTACTGTGCAAACACAAAGCTCCAGAGTATTTACGGAAAAAATAATCTGGTTCGCAAGCGTTCTCCCATGAGTGTTGTAAGAGAGCTGGCGGACCTCCGAAACCGGTGGGGTGCGGATTCATTTTTCTTTTGCGACGAGCAGTTTTTATTGACACCATCATGGACTCAAGAGTTCACATCCTTATACAAGAGCGAAGTGAACACTCCCTATGTTATTATGGCAGCTCCTCAATCCATAAACGAGAAAATATCAAGGTTGCTCTTCAGTTCGGGTTGCCGTTTCGTAAATATGGGGCTGGAATCCGGCCATGAAGAGTTTCGCCGAACATTTCTAGACAAACAATTCTCTAATAATACTTTTTTAAAGGCCGTGCGTTACCTGCAAGACACCGGCATAAAGGTTTGTGTAAACATTATGATCCGCCTCCCGGAAGAGAGCCTTGAAAATGCTCGCAGCACTCTGGATATGCTCGCCCGGGCGAAACCCGATCAAATCGAGGTCTGCACTTACAACCCTTTCCCGGGAACCCGGCTTGCCCGTTACGCCCATGAGAATGCGTTATTGGAAGAAATCCAAGGCACCGAATTAAGAGAGGAGTTCAAACACCAGCAGTCTATTAAAGAGTTTCAGCTCTTTCGAATCGGCGAAGACCGCTTCCTCAGAACTCGTCTGACGCAAATGACGAAAAAGGAATACCGCTGGTATTCCGACGCCGTAGAGGCCATGTTTTGGAACGTTGATATGCGTTTTGTCTCTCATTTTTCCATACCAGAGAAACCGGCCGGCTTAAACGTGCGCCCAAACATGCGCCGAAACAAAATCAAGCTCTTGGCAACGGGCAGACACGGAGCTTTGGAAAAGGAGCTCAAAAAAAAAGATGCCATCACATGGCACCGGTTTTCACCAGTCCCGGAAGGCAAAGCTGTTTCGTCCAACCCAAACGTATTGAGCATTTTCCTCAACGAACTGGATACTCAAAAACCCTCAGCAGTCTTTTTTGAAAAACCGGAAGATGGAGCCGCTCTGCTGGATGAAGTCACCAGCAGAAACTGCTCGGTCTTCGCTTCTCCTGAAATCCGTAAATGGTTACATAACAGCCCCAAGAGTGCACTCTCAAAGGTTGGAGCGATAGAACCCGATCTGTTTACACCGGAATTGCTCACATGGATCACCCATGTCAAAAGAGAGGTCGTCAAAGCAGAGAAATCAGAGAGCTCATTTAATTTTAAAAAACCTCACTCGAAGAACCACTCAAAGAAAAAAGGGGAAACAAGAGAAGAGGGGGGATCGCAGCAAACAGGTAAACAAAAAACCCTACCAGAATATGACAATTCAAAAACTCAAACATCAGAGCCCCTTTGGGACATAAGGATTGTGAGCACCGGTGACTCGGATGCAAGCCATTTAGCCGCTGCGATGATCACTGCTCATGTCATTAACTCATTGCATGATCATCCCCTAAATGGTGTTTTTTCTTTCTCCCAGAGCGCTGGTGGAGCCGGGGTCATGTCAGTTAAGGGACTTAGCTATACCCTGCGTCTGGTGATCAAACCGGAACAAAACCTCCCTAGACTATTTGCAAAAGCCGAACGATACCCCTTTATCCGTGAACCGATGGATACCTCTCATCACGCTTCACTAAGTGCTCATGGCAAGGAAATGGAAGAAGCTGTTTGGAGCAAGGGACCCCATCATGAAACCCTCTGGATTAAAGGAAGAGCACACAGCGTTGGAAAACAGAAGGTAGGAGCCGGAAATCCTGGAACACAGATTAGAAGAATGGAAAGACATGGAGCCGACCCACACGAGATGATGGCTCGGGCGATAATGAGTTTTCTACAAGCGGGCTGTGTAGGCTTCATGAACGGATATGATCTCATCCTTGCGGATCAAATTATGACTGAGCTTACCGAACGTACAAAGCAGCTGCCCACCCCACTGTCTCAAATCGAAATATGGCCCATTACCGGCCATGAAAACATTTTTTCCAACTCTTTCTCATCTGATATGGTGGCCCGGTTGGAACCAAATGAAATATTTGACATGGATCCCCTCACCGGTGGAGATGTTGTTTTTGTGGAATCCATCACCACAAATACCACCGGCACCTCCTCCGATTCAAGGGGTCTGAATAACAAGAAACTCGGCCTCTTAAACGGTCAAACCGGAGAATTCGCCGAATTACCCTCTCACCCGTCCTTTCAAGAATGGGAACGCTCAGGTGGCCCATTTTACGGTGCTTTCGCCCGTTGCAAGGAAAAGGACAGCTCGCAAAACAAGGATCCCGGCTTAAATGAACCGGTCGACATTCTAGAGCTTGCAGAAGCTTATCTTTCAGCATGGAAAAAGATCGAATGTGGTTCTATCAGATAAAACTATTCAATCGGCCCTGCTTGGCGTAAACCGCGTCCAACAAACTCTCTTCAGTTTGACACTCAGGGTTGACCCTCAGCAGAACATGTTTTTTCTTGTTAAACAGCCCCCATCGCTGCTACTTTTTTGTAGCCAAAAAGGCAAAAAGGGTCTTTGATTTTCCTTTATGAAGGCAAGAAACCATGATGAAAAGATATATCAGTGGTGCATTTTTTATGAGCGTTTTCGTTCTTTCGGCATGTTTGAACACGAAAGGAAATGAATCCAAGAGCCCGAAAACAAAAATCGAATCTGTTTACACGAACTTCAGTGTCAACTCTTGCAAGAAAGTCATCGACCAGGATGACCCAAATGAAACCCCATTTCGGCTATGTCCCGGTGTGGCGGGTTATACCTTATTCGTACGCCACGTGGGCTCGGGACGTCAATCAATCGGTATCGCCCCCCCATCCTTAGAGGAAATCCCTCTTGGGACTGACTCAAGAATAAGATCGCAGGACCGAGAGCGTCGAGGCGCCCGGCCTGCAAGGCGCGAGGAGGGCGAATACATTGACGTATTCAACCGACGAGCAACGCAGCAGGTCGGGATGGATCGGCGTACGAATCCAGAAGTTATTTTTGAGTCAGCCCTTAATTACCATGAAGTGGTTACTCGCCACATGCTGCATCTGGATGACAAAGCCGAATGGCGCGTCTTGATCAGTAACGGAAAAAAAATCCCCATTGCGCTGATTGTCAAAGTATATATCCACGCAAATCATGATAAACCTGAAAAAGTTACCGGCACTTATTTTGCTTTGGCGAAAATCACTAAAAATAAAATCTGCGTTACCGATAAAATCATAGAGGGCTCGCTCTCCAAGGCGGAGGTGCGAAAATTAGCGGATACAGCCCGTTCCAGAAAATGCCTGAAACCTTAGGGCTTAATCAAAAAATAGATTATTGCAATGCTTGCAAATCTAAACCCTAAACGTCCGGTACCTTAACACATTCACATGTTCACACATTCAAGGATAAGGTTACCCTGGATCATCTTTCTTAAAAGCGCCTCAACAAGTTCATCGGGAAACTCCCGGTGGAGATCTTCCAGAGTATGTGTCCCATCCATTGCCCTTATTATTGGAATCTCTATTTGCGACACCGGGAGTATTGTTTCGCCCTCCACCAACACGGGTTCAAGAGATTCCCCTGAAGAATCACAAACCGGCCTTCTGCTCAAAACCCCACGGGAGATTATACTTTTCCGTGGCTCATCCATGGAGCCCGAACAACCTCCCATGACGGAACCCCAAACAACATCAAACGATGAGGGACGTTGAACTTCCAGGCAGCGCTGCATAAAATAGAGTGGTAGAAGCTCTTCACCATCACCACCTCCGGCGAGAGGAATCAACGCTCCCGAGACGAGGTTTGGGCTGCGGGCTTTTGCCAAGTGTTTTCTTAAAACATCCGGGTGCATTCCCTCTGGGTCATCGAAGGTGAACAGCCCAGGTTGATGAGGATCAGGCTTAATATTCTTGATGCCATAGCGCTCCGGGTTTTCATAGATAAAGGTC
>JAABSF010000163.1 GCA_011390535.1 Deltaproteobacteria bacterium
ACTGAAGAGTGTGATGATGGAAATACCTCCAATGATGATGCATGTTTAAACAATTGCATACAAGCATCATGCGGTGACGGTTATATTCGGCAAGGAGAAGAAGAATGTGATGATGGTGCTCTTAATTCAAACACTCAACCTGACGCTTGCCGCATGGATTGTAGCTTGCCTTCATGTGGAGACGGCATAGTAGACAGTGGGGAAGAATGCGACGATGGAAACCAAATAGAGGGCGACGGTTGTTCACCAAATTGCAACAATGAAAGTCTCCCTCAGCTCTACTCAATTTCCAGCCTTCCCGGTGGTTGGACCGTAACTCCGGTGACATATGCAGGTAAACCTCATGCTCCAACACTGCCGATCGTTGCGGCGGCGAATATCGAAACTCGTGGAGAAGCTTTTGTGTTCACTGCTCAAAACTATCACCTTCTCGACACCACAAATTTACAATGGGCTGAGCATGGGACCGTTTCGACCAAATTTCCAGGTGCAACAGGGACCAATTTGACAAGCAGCTATGGGATAAGCTGGTCAAACGAAGAAACCACAAGTATCACGTTACTTGAAGGGGAATGGTCCAGGTCTTATTCTGTAGATAATAACACCCTTGAAGTCACACCGGATCCGAACAATCCACACCATATCGACTGGAGCGAGCAAGGTGCTCACCCACCTGATCCCGAGAATCTAAAGGCAATATGGCTTGCCTTGGAAAATAACGAGGGGTGGGTGACGGGCGTCCCAAGTCAGATTTGCGAAACCCAAGAGACAGCCATAGGGCCTTATGCCGCCGGGCTTACAACAGGAGGCAGCCTTCATTTATACGACGCGGGATACTGCTGGGAGTTTTATGAAATGATGCCGTTAGGAGATTTCCCTCCCTTCGGTCTTTCAGGTGCACCACCTTCATCGAACATAGCTGCAGCTTTTTATGTATCTCCTTCTCTTTACATCTTCACTAACCCTTGAATGGCTTAGAACGGATATCAAAAATTGAAAAACCTGTAGACACCATGAATATTCTTGCTAGAAAAACTCTAATATCGGCACTACCAACTCTACAAGAATTAAAGCCATTAAGGAGTAAACAGAGATTGCCGGGATTACGGCCCGTGAAAATCCCGAAACATTTATTATGGATTACTCTCCTGTTAATTGTCAGTGTCTCGTGCCGCACACCATCGACGCAAGAGCCATTATCAAAAAATAAAACCACAAAACCCGAACTTCATTCCCCCTGCGGCAAAGCCATGGCACACAATCGACAAGCGAAACTCTTGTCTGATGGAGGCGCATGGCTGGAGTCGGCTGATCATTTGGCCCAAGCATATCTCCTATGTCCGGAACGAAGCCAATTGGATTCGCTCCTGGTATTGCTCAATAGATGGGCCGCTGATGCAAAAAAAAAAGGAGATTTAGTTCATGAAATAGCAGCACGGCAAGCAGCCTTTTCACTGAAGCCTGAAGACGAAAAGGAACGCAGATTAACCGACGCACTTATCAGAGCTGGGTTATTAAAAAAAGCTATCGGCATCTACAAAAACAAACTCGATCGCATATATGACAAGACAACCGACCGTTCCAAAGAAATCAAAGAAAAAATCGACCAACTTGAAAAACGTCGCCGTAAAGAGATACGTCGCCATAAAGAGATCAACCGTGCAGATTATTCTCCAACTAAATCGCGTCATCCCAAAAACAGTGAAACACTCTTAAAAAAAGGAATCGATTTCTATTCCAGAGATTTTTTTCGTTACGCTTTAGCTCATTTTTTGAAGAGCCTTTCCCTTAAGAAATCTCCCACCACCTATTTATGGATTGGTCGGACCTATGGCCGGATCGGACAAAGAAAAAAATCACTACAAGCTTTTTCAAAGGCTTTCTTGCTTGCCGTTGAAGAAGACAACCTTACGCCAAGGGTTGAAATCGTATTGGGGCATGACCGAGAAGCTACTGCAGTCACGTTGAGCCCTGAAGGGCGCTATGTGGCATCGGGAGGTATCGACAGCACAGTTCGTATTTGGGATACAAAGACAGGCAAACAAGTTGTTGAGCTTACAGGCCACAGGGGAAGTATTCAAGATGTCTCGTTTTCCCCATCTGGAAGATCCCTTGTCTCATCTGATTGGTACGGTAACGTAAAGCTTTGGCACATACCACAAGGAAAGCTCATCTCCACATTGAAATCAAAGGGTGCAACAGTTACATCTTTAGCGTTCGGCCCCATGGGAGATCAACTAGCCTGCACGACTACCGATGGACGGGTCCTTTTATGGGATTTATGGACAAACAAACGTTCAGGAGAGTTGATGGAGCGTTGGCCCTCCGGGGCGAACCTTTCGGTGGCTTTTCATCCAAAATCCCACTATATCGCAGCAGGCAATGTGGAGATGGTGACGCTCTGGGACTCGGAAGAAAAGAAGCTCATAAGACGTTTCGGCGAATATCAACCAACAAAAGTGCACGCGCTAACGTTCAGCCCAGACGGCAAGTCTCTTCTCTCAGGGGGTGAGGACAAAATGGCTCGGCTCTGGGAAACGTCTACCGCAAAAGAGTTGATGAGTTTCGGCCCTCATAAGGGACCAGTCACTTCCGCTCAATTTGGCTTCGAGGGAAAGCTTGTTGTCACAGCGGCACCCAATGATGCCGTAAAAATATGGAACACTAAGACAGGCGCTTTGTTGCTGAAATTTGACAAGCTACCTGAAATCTCAGGACAAGTTTCAATTACCAGAGATGGTAGAACTCTGGCTACTACACACAAAGATGGCACAATCAAACTGCTCGCCATTCCAAGCGGAAACCTCATGAAGACCTTGGGACAAGCCCGGAACCCGGTGACTTCCGTGGTAGTAGGACCAAAAGGCAAAACTTTTGCAACAAGTAGCACCCACTTAGGCACGGTGCTATGGAAGGTTAAAACGGGAGCGCCGATGTTTCCGGCCACAGAGAATCGCCCTACAAGGCCAAGAAATGCAATGGACGAATCACTGACTTTCGCTCCCAATGGAAAAACTCTCTTCAGCTTGAATTCATCAGGCTGC
>JAABSF010000164.1 GCA_011390535.1 Deltaproteobacteria bacterium
GAAGGCACAGGATGTTTCATCCGGAAAAATCATCCTCAACTTTCCTCATGACCCGGCAAGGAGTAAACACCTTGCCATCTCGCCGGACGGCAAGTTTTTAGCAACAGGAAGTCTCGCTGCCGTTCAACTCTGGAACCTCAGAAACGGTGCTTTGGTTAATTCCATTCCTCCCGGGACGGAAGATTTTTTCATTTTGAATGCGGTGACGTTTTCTCCAGACTCCAGATTGCTTGTGTCCGCAGTCTCAGGGACAGAGCGTTCTTCGATCATGGTTTGGGACGTCAACTCACAAAGACAACTCATGGATCTGCAAGGGCATACCAACACAGTGACAGCTCTCTCCTTCAGCCCCGATGGCGGCACTCTCGCGTCTTCAGGGCTGGACTCTACAGTGAGAATGTGGGATATGAAACAACTCTCACCATCAAGAGTGCTGAGAGGCATGCCTCCTTCTAGCCCTTGCATCAGCATTTTGTTCGGCAAAGAAGGGAAAAGATTATACTGTGGTTTGGAAAACGGCGGCATTCAAGTTTGGGATACAAAACGCGACACACTCCTGCAAACATGGCACGGACATAATGGAAGCGTTAACTCACTCTCCATTTCCCCTGACGGCAAGTTGTTATTCTCCGGAAGCGACGACGGGACAGTTATGATCAGAGATCTCGCAAAGAATATCCCGCCATCCAGTCTGATCATGCTCCCACAAAACAAATGGCTCATATACACTGACGACGGGTACGTAGACGGTTCAATAAACGGCAGAAATATCCTCCAGTGGCGAGTAGGACTTCGATCCTATTTTCACGAACTCGCTTGGAATTCCAGACATATCCCAGGACTTCTGGCGCGGATTTTCACCAGAACCGAATACTTTCGACTCAGACACCTTAAACATCTGATTAAAAAAACATCTGGCAGGTCGGAAAAAACATATCCCGTAGGGTTACAAAGACAATAAAAGTGTTATCAGAATCCTACGATCGTTTTATAAGAACTCGTTTGCCCTATTCCTAATTAAAGCTTCACTTGGAAAAAATATCCAGGTATCTCTGCGGTCGCCTCAACTCTACCAAACGTTCCACCTCTGCTCCAACACCCAAGAGCGTCGCCTCAGACCAAGCCTCTCCCATAAGTTGCAACCCTATCGGCATACCGTCCTTATCATATGCGGCCGGAACGGTTAGTGCAGGCAAACCGGTGACATTAGCTGCAAAGGAAAACGCTGTCATTACCTCCAAAACCTCCTGATCGCTCTCTCCGTCGCCCAGGGCTTCAGGACGAATAGGTGTAGCAGTACGTGCTGTCGTGGGAGAAACAAGCACATCAACCTTCGCCAATGCCGATTTGAAACTGCGCGCTATTCTGGTTCGAAGCCGTTGTGCCCTTACATAGTCTACGGCCGGTACTGAGGAAGCCGTCTCCAGAAAGACCCTGGTATCGCAACCAAAATCAGTCTTGTGGTATCTTCTATGCTCATACAGAGCCGCCGCCATTTCAACACCTATCGTGACATATTGAACTGGACGCACAAAATCCAAATAGGGTATATCCACATCCACGACCGTGGCACCAGCATCCTCCAATTTTTGCACAACATCCCGACATTTGCTTGTAACTTCCTCATCTGCGTTATCGAAAAAAGAACGGCAAATACCGATACGAAGGTCAGGTAATGAAAACCCAAGGGGATACTCTATAGTTAAAGGCGGCTGAACTGATGTTGTGGAGTCCTCGATGTCAACGCCCGCTATGCACTCCAACACCGTTGCGACATCTTCGATGGAGGCCGCCAAAGGTCCGACATGTGCTACACTCCAGCACAAAGGATAAACACCATGATCCGACACACGTCCATAAGTAGGCTTAAGCCCCACTACTCCACACAAGGCCGCAGGTATCCTCACCGAACCACCTCCATCGGCTCCCAGGGCGATGGGGCACAAACCAGCAGCCACGGCTGCAGCGGACCCACTCGACGAACCACCCGTAATTCTCTTCATATCATATGGATTTCTTGCCGGCCCATGGTGGGGATTGATACCGGTAATACCAATACCCACCTCGTGCATGTTGGTCTTGCCAAGTAACACGGCCCCAGCCTTGCGCAGAGAGGCTACAGCCGTTGCATCTTTTCGCTCGGGTTCCCCACCTAAAAAACTTGTCCCCACTGTAGTTGGATACCCCTTCTGTAAAAGCTCATCTTTCACCGCCACAGGGACTCCATCCAATACCCCAAGAGGAGTTTTTCGTGAATACCGCTCCCTGGACTCGTGGGCCATCTCAAGTACATCCTCCACCCGTTGAGCAAGAAACGCCCGCAGAGGGTACTCCTCTGCGTCCCACTCAGCCACCTTCTCTAATATCAACTCCGCCACCCTCACAGGATCTATTTCACCCGATTCATAACCTCGCCTAAGACGAGATGCCGTCACGTATTCAAACCCCCTCATGATGATTTACCTTTGTCGTTCAAGTTGAATACTTCCGCAGTCTCTCCGTCTCTCAACACAGGCCCGCTCTGCACAGGATCCATTAGCATAGGAAGTGCAAAAGGAGGTTCGCTCTCATCAAGACTTGAATCCCATATGCGCTTCAGCCCCAGTTGCCGCATAACTTGTTTCCGGATTACATTTCCCGAAACTTTGGATTCAATCAACCTTGCCAGCATCCGAAGCTTGCCCCCGGACAACCTCATCTTCCTGTCTGACATAAACCTACTCCCTTCCAGTTCAAGCACTGTCCAAACATTTCCCGGCACAACGTTACTTAATTTTGGGTTTTTCCTGTTCTCGAGAACGCCAAATCTTTACCACAACTTCTCTTAGCCCTGTTTAAAGCTTTTTCGGTCATTGTGTAACT
The DNA here is from genome assembly GCA_011390535.1 of Deltaproteobacteria bacterium. Lineage (GTDB taxonomy): Bacteria > Myxococcota_A > Polyangia > HGW-17 > SLPX01 > SLPX01. The sequence continues at coordinate 2,863 of JAABSF010000164.1, forward strand.
AAGAAGTAAAAAAGACAAGGTTAAGATCAGAACCCTGCCCCAGCAACCTCCAGCAACCTCAACCTCGGTGAGGTGTGAGGTGGCAACCTCGGTGAGGTGTGAGGTGGGATATGAGGTGGTGGGGGAGTGGCAACCTCGGTGAGGTGTGAGGTGGCAACCTCGGTGAGGTGTGAGGTGGTGGGGGAGTGGCAACCTCGGTGAGGACTGTGAAGATCAGAACCCTGCTCCAGCAACCTCAACCTCGGTGAGGTGTGAGGTGGCAACCTCGGTGAGGACTGGGACTGCAACCTCGGTGAGGTGTGAGGTGGTGGGGGAGTGGCAACCTCGGTGAGGACTGGGCTGGGTGCTGGGTGGTGAGGTGTGGGATAAGGAGTGTAACTAAGAAGTAAAAGAGACAAGGTTAAGATCAGAACCCTGCCCCAGCAACCTCCAGCAACCTCCCAGCAACCTCCCCAGCAACCTCAACCTCG
>JAABSF010000165.1 GCA_011390535.1 Deltaproteobacteria bacterium
TAACTGTTCGTTCGGCCAGAATGAAGCCACTGGGACGAGTTCCGCCGGCGGGGCCATCTACCACAGCGACGGCGACCTAACCCTGACAAATTGCATCTTATGGGACGACACGGCTCCCACTGATAACGAAATCCATCTCTCCTCCACCGGAACCTCGGTGATAACCTACAGCAACATTCAGGGTGGCCCATCCGGAAGCGACGGCAACATCTCCCAAGACCCCCTTTATACAAGCACCTCCGATTTGCACCTCAGCGCATCTTCGCCTTGTATAGACGCTGCAGACGGTGACATCGCCCCTGCAACAGATATTGAAGGAAACGCCCGTGTAGATGACCCCAGCGTCACCAACACCGGAACCGGCGCCATCGACTACGCCGACATGGGCGCCTATGAATTCATCCCCTGACCCGCCGGCCGGCTCCCTACCTAAACCTTTACTCCAAGTTTTGAGCTCGGTTCTTCTGGTCTTTTCCCAGGCCGCCTCAACCTAGGCGTCGCGTTCCCGCACCCAATAAGACAAGACTAAAGATAAAAAACAATAAAAAGAGCAATGGGGGATTTGAAGAAACAGTTTGGATACTACAACTGCACCCACTATTATTCCCACCGTCTATATTTCCACCGTCAATAGATTCCCCCCCGTCTTGGTATATACCTGAATCCGAAAAACCCGAATCCAACAGCCCAGAATCAACCCCGGCGTCATATATCCCTCCGTCCGGATATTTGGGTTTCTCATGAAACAGGGACTCAGGAAGCACTTCTTCATATTCTTGCAAGGCTGCAGGATCTTCTACGGCTAGGGCAGTAAGATAGTATAGAGCACCTTCCCATAAGTGCGGTGTCGACACCCTCTGCTGTGCTCTCTGATCACCTCCTACTTCAACAACCACCATTACCTCGCCAAAATGCATGGTGTTCGGGGTAGCTTGCACGGAGAGTTTTTCAGGCAAGCTCTGTATTTGAGAACTAAAAGCATCCAGCGCGGCGACAGCCATTGCTAAGGTGGTTTTCATGAAATACAACCCCCCTGGAGGCGCTAGATTTACAACAGCCTCTATTACCCCCCAATCATGTGTAACCTGATCCTCTACCCGAGGATCGTCTCGATCATACATCGTCATAGGCCACAGAGACCATGAACCAGGGCCGGTGTCCGACAACCCAGAAGCCATAATAGGCAACCGGCCGCTCTCACCCATGACCAGAGCATTTGCATCCTCATCATAAAAATGCGTCTCTATCGCATCCCGTAACTCTTGGGCGCGCTCTTCCCACATAGAAGCGTGTTCATGGCGATCCAGCAAACGTGCACTCCGGGCGGCAATGTCCAGCGCACCAAATACGGTCACAGCCCCATGTAATGTCTGGGCAGGATCCGGTGCATCATCTTCCTGCGCCGGAGCATGCAACCCCGTATCCGCATCTCGCCATCTCGCCAATAAATTCGCCCCTCTTCTAATGTTAGGCCACCGGGCGGCCAAGTAGTTCAGAGGATCGTCCGTCCAGCCTGCATGGGCCACCAGGGTCCAAACAGCAAAAGCAGTAGTATCGATCTCGAAGCGGAAAGTCCCTCCCACCATTCCATCTGCAAAGTAGTTCATTTCCCATGCATCCGCAGGATAGGTGTCTGTTTCGCCGGTATCCGGGTCTTCCGGAGGATCGGGGTTTACGAACATTGTAGGCTCCACCGGGTCGGATCGCTGCCAAGACGCGTACAACTCAGCTCTCTTCGCTACCAGATCATTCTGGCCTGATACATCGAAAACTATGTTAAAAAAAGCCCCATCTCGCGGCCAATCTAGAGCGTATGGCGGCTGGCGAGCAATTGAAGCCACCACGGCACCGGACTCCGAACAGGTTCCCACCCTTAGATCGATAAGAAAACGTCGCGCTACCTGCCACGCCATGCTCCCCGGTTGTCCCGGAATCCTCAAAGGTGAAAGCCAAGCTTCAAGAGCATCCTCCGCGTCCTGAGCCACTGTTCCTGCTCGCCCGGCCTGGAGAGCTTCTTTGGCTGAGACAGCGTCGGATCCAAAACCAATTATGAGAGAAGCTTTTCCAACACCATCTATTATCTCAAGCTCGGTCTTCAATGCGGCCGCAACTTCACCTGCAGCCAAACGGTGTCCTGAAAGATCACCGTCCTGCACATCGGTCCACGGATCCTCAGCCGGATAGATCCATCCTTTATGTGCCACTAATTCGGGACCCGTCCGCCAACACTCGAAAAGATTCATCACCCAGCTCGAAACCGGCAAAGTGAAACCCTCAAAAGTGTCGGGCATCGCTTGGATGTTTGCAGAAAGTTCCTCTATCAAATCACAAAAAGGTGTGTGATCAAAACCCACTTGGTATTGTGAGGGAAAAGGCTCCGTGGATATCATGGCCCATGATCCTTCTGAGTACAAGTCAGGCAACTGGACTACAAGCTGATTGATTTCTTCTTCAGTAATAGTCTCCTGCGTTAAAACATCTCCGATGACGCCGAAATCCACCGAAGGCCCTGTTAAAAGATCCATCAAGGTTTTGTGAACTCTTTGATCATCCGGGTGAAAATGCAGCACGGCGTGGTTCTCATTATCCCAAATTGCTGCAAAGTCATTACGGCCGTCAAACAACCAATCCACAAGCGGCAACTCCGGAACCCGCGCATTCGGAGGCAAAGGCGAAAGATTCGCATAACTCAAAAGGGCACATGAAACAACAGAGCTTGCAGGAAGAACCTCAACCTCTACATCCCGAACCAAAGTATCACTAAGCGGCGCTATGGCATCTACCACTAAAACCCGAAGCCCCAGGGTTGTGCTGGTATAAATCGTGTGAGGATTAGGTCCATCGGAAGGACCGTAATCCTGGAAAATCTCCCATACCGTCCGGTCTCTTAGCCATGTAACAAAATGACCGGAATCCACCGTTGTACATGAAAGCCCAAAAAAGGATCCAGCTCCCTCTAAGGCTCCGAACCTGGGCAGATCTCTGGCATCCAACGCATTACTCGTGATATAGCCGAGTTGGTCTGTATAGCTTGGATTGGGCCAACTCAAAACGGACACGTCCCCATCACGTGAGATACCTAATGTCAATCGACCGTTACCCGTCACTGCGTTTATATTGGTCACGCCAAATACATTTTCTTGCGCATCGATACCTGTAGCGTTCTGTGCTCCCGCGACTGCGGACGAAAGCAACAACAGCCCGAAAACCAAAGCCCCCTTCATTTTAAACCAGATCTCCATGACGATTACCTCACTACGCCGTAATCAACAAAACAATGCACCGTAAACCAAACATCTCAACTTTTTCAAAGTTCCGCAACAATTACCCCTCACCGCCGGATGACTTTCTATTACGCTTCTACATTTTTACTAAAATGAAACAGAAAAGAAAAATCGGATTTGCTTTCCCGCCGGTTATTGCAGACATGAGGGGTCCGGATCAAAGGTGAGGCGGTGTCCGGGTTCCGTGCGGGTACTCTTCAGCGTACCCGCTGGAAGCTCCAGGGTGGAGCGGGCGTCGGGGTGATAACTGCTTAATCTCCAAGGTGCCAACTCATGGTGAATACCGATTACGCGATCTTTTTTGTCTAAAAAGACCACATCAATGACAAACTTCATAAAAAACGTGTGCACCTGCCTGCAGGGCACAATCAACAATCCATCTCCGGTTGGCAACTCAGCTCGCCCCAACAACCCTTTGAACCTGGTTTTAAATGTGCGAGCGACCTCCACCCGGTGGGCAAGCAAAGTTTGGGAGTCCAGATTTCGAACTTTCAATATCATGATCACCCGGAGCTTTGATGCTATCCAGCCGAAGGCTGGGAGCTCTCTTTTGTGAGAATTTTTTTCACCTGATGTCCCACCACAACGGCAAAATAAACCACCGCCACGGTCACGGAGATAATCACAATCGGTTTTAAAATATTCAGTATTGCAAGCGTACCGAGAACAACACAGTCAACATCGCGCCCTACCAAGAATCGAACTGAGTTGACAAACTTCGCCAAGGGCTTTTCTTTATTCTCTTCTTTTTCAAAATCCCACTGCAGCTCCATGGGCTGGCCGCCTTTTGTTGTGGTAATTTGGTTATAGTTCACCACAGCAGTACCAAGCGCGGTAAACCAAAATACCACCCAGCCTGAAATGAGATAAATAATGTGGCCGCCTCGCCAATGAATTACATATGCCACCGCCAAAACCCATGCCATCAAGACAATGTGGTCCAAGATGCTGTCCAGCAACGCCCCGAACTTGGAAGACTGAAACTTAACACGTGCAATTTCGCCGTCTATTCCATCAAAAACAGACGCGAAATGAAAAATCACCGCCCCTATGGCAATCCAGATCCACTCTCCCGTGAGAGTCAGCGCCGAAGCTGAAAGACCGAAAAGAAATACCACCGCTGAAATCTGGTTGGGTGTAAAAGGATAATTGGCGATCCTCTTGGATACCGCTTGAGAAACCGGTCTGTTGAAATGTTTCGCCACCCAACCGTCTATCGATTTTCCGAGAGACTTGAACAACGCGTCCCGGGCCGGTTTAAAATCAGCCTTGTCTTCGACACGATGCCAAAAATCATCTGTGACCGCTTTTTCCACCAATGCCTTCTTCCGTTCAGCCCATTTCAAAAGCGCTTCTTGCTCGGATACAGCTCTGAAAACACCCTTGTTTTTATCCCCGGATGATTTTTCCTCTTCGTTACCCTCACCAAAAACCGCATCCAAGGCTGACCTGCGGACAACTGTAATGCCGACACTCGAAGAAGAACCTTCGCTTTTATCTACGATGTCCACTGCGTCCACTGCTGCTTCGCCTTGGGCCTCATTTTGCTCTGCGTTTTTCTCATCTCCGCCAAAGGCATCCATATCGACGGAGAGCGCCGCTTTCAATATTTCGGCCCCATAGATTCTATCGCCACGGATAATCATCACCGTTGAGTCATCGGAAATATCGGCATTTTTTATCGCTTCAAAGAGGGAGTCCGTAGAGTGGCATTTCATGTCGATTTTCGGACCCGGAGTGCGTGACAAGATCTCAGCAGAGTCACCGACATTTACCAAATCAACACGAGCAACACCTTGCTTTTCGAGTTGATAAGCTATCCTTTCAGGAAGAGTCAGCCCACCCAACATGGGATGAATACGCCCATTTTTCTTCGGTTTGTGGGCCGGTTGAGAGCTTACTGTTACAAAGACATTGTGCGCCATAATGCAGAAACCTCCAAAACAAAAAGAAGGCGGATGTTAACCGCCCATTGCTTACGAGACAACCGTCTTTTTTTCAAGAAACTTTCCACTACACCGATTCAAAGAACCAAACCGATTAAACAGACTTTCAAAAAAAAAGTCAGACCTCCACAGAGCTGTGACGCAGTCTTTGACAAGTTGTTGAAGGGCAAGTATTTTTGCGCCGGTCCCTACGCTCAAACGGCGATTGCGTTTAACCGGCGATTATGCTCAACCGGCGATCACGGACAGCCGGCAATTACGGTGACTCGGCGATTACGGTCATCCGGCGATTACGGTCGGCCGGCACCTTGCCGACGTGGGATCCGTCAGGATTTAACTAAAAATTATGAAGTTACCCCAAAAAGAAATACAGCTCAAAACCGACAAAGGTGATTTAACCCTTTGTATCGAGCCCATGACGCTTGAAGATCTCCCTCAAGTGATGGTGCTTGAGCGGAGGTGCTTCCCTTCCCCTTGGAGCCAACGTCTCTTCAGAGAAGAATTGGAGCACCCATGGGCGATTCTGGAATTGTTCAAAATGATCGACGGCCCGACAGACTTTTGGGAAACTCTGCGGGAAAACAAGGATTTGTTTATTGAAAAGAAGGTCCTAAAACAACCTGCACCAAACCCTAGCTTACCGTTGATCGCGTATATGGATTATTGGCTTGTTCAATCAGAGTTACACCTCTTAAGCATCGCGGTTCACCCTCACTTCCGAAGACTTGGTTTGGGGAGAATAATGATCGAGCGGGTCATGGAAGCCACCAGATTTGTGGCCTGTAAAAGAGTGAAGCTGGAGGTCAGAAAGAATAATAAAGCCGCTCAAAGGCTTTACAGGGAGCTCGGATTCGTGGTGCAAAAAATCAAAAAAGGCTATTATTCCGATACCGGAGAAGACGGGCTGGTGATGGTGCGAAAAGTAGAGCCGGTGGAAAGCAATGCTTCAAAGGTTGGTGCCCTCAAGAAAAGCTAATTGGACCCCAAAGAAAACCCAAAAGATAAAACAACCCGGGCTAAAAGGCTGTTTAAAAAGCAAATTCCTTTGAACAAAATTGTGTAGCAAACTCTACTGCGTGACAGCCCCCCACGCGCAGCAAACTCTTCCCTGTGACAACCCCCCACGCACAGTAAAGATCGGAAGAG
>JAABSF010000166.1 GCA_011390535.1 Deltaproteobacteria bacterium
CATTGTTTGTGACGGAGAGGTGCCTCCGGAACCGGAGGAGTGCAATGGCTTGGATAACGACTGCAACGGAATCGTGGATGATAACACTCTCGGGTCCGGCGAGGTGTGTGGTGTTACGGATCAAAGCCACTGTGAGTACGGCATGACCGAGTGTATTAACGCAAGCATGGTCTGCGTGGGAAATATCGACCCCGAACCCTTTGATGTGTGCGATGGGATCGATAACGACTGTGACGGTATCACCGACCCTGATGGTTGTGTGGATGTAACCGCCCAAGATATAAGGTTGGATGATGATACCAATCCGGGAGAGTTTAATTCGGTGCAGGTGAATATGGCGGCATCCGGAGATCGCATTCATGTCGTGTGGCTTGATTCGCGAGGAGGATATGCACGTATCTATCACACCTGTTCAAATGACGGAGGACAGAGCTGGATTACCGAGGAGAGGCTGGATTCAGGTTCTTCGCAGAGCGTAAAACCTAAAGTGCTGATTGATCCCACCGGATGGGTTTATGTAGCTTATGAGGATTTCGATGAGACTGATTTCAGAAGAGTCTATTTCCATCGAGCCTCTTCTTGTGCGCCGGGAGCTTTCGGGTCCGTTGTTCGTTTGGATAATACAAACAGCGAAGATTCATTGAATGTTCATATGGCCGCTGATGGTTCGGGCAGCGTATTTGTGGTGTGGGAAGATTTTGTGGAGGGATCCGGCTCTACAGATTCCTATAGAAACATTATGTTTGCAGCTTCAGATGACTTTGGACAAAATTGGTCGGGGAGCTCTCCAGCGCGTGTGAATCAAGAACCCTCAGATCCTACCGACGCTTATGCCACCTTGCCAAGGGTAGCTATAGGAGATTCAGGGAGGGCTTCCATTGTCTGGGCCGACGCTCGCCACGGAGCGACGGAAATATACTATAATCATACAGATAACGATGGAGCCGCGTTTTTGCCGAGTGACGTCCGCATCTCCACCGGCACCGCCGGGGCGTCGGCGTCGAAGTTTCCCCGGATAGTATCGAACCAAACCGGCGATCTTGTAGTCGCGTGGGAAGATCTACGGCGAGGTTATTCGGATATACGTTACAATTATTCCGACGATAACGGTGCTACTTGGCAATTGGCGGATTTGCAATTGGATTGGGATAAAGAGGATCATGATTCATATGATTTGACTCTCATGAGAGGTGAAGGTGATCGCATTCACGCCGGTTGGCGTGATTTTAGGGAAGGCCTCCCTCGAGTCAGGGTCGCCACATCTCTTGATAAGGGGGTTTCGTTCGGTGGTGGTGTGAAGGCTTCATTTTCTCCGTGTTCTGCAACAGAACCACAGTTTGCGGCGGATGAAGCAGGAAAGGTGTTCGTTGTTTTCGCATGCAATCCCGATGGATTTAGAGATATTTTTCTGAACTTTTCTCTGGACAACGGAATGAGTTTTCAGCCCACGGATCTTCGTCTGGATGTCTCTACAGGGGCAGGGGAAGTGGACTGTTTCTCTCCCCGTCTCTCTGCCGGTGATTTGGGCAATGCATATGGTGTTTGGGTGGATACGCGGGCCAACGGGCGAGAGGGGGACATCTACTTTAATTTTGTCCAAGAATAGGAAGCGGTTGTTTTAAATCTTCGTTTGTTTTTTCCAGTCTTTGTGTTTCTCCAAACAGATGGGGAGCTTTTTTGCCCATTGTTCCGTTTTCTTGCCTATTGATACGGTCGCTATTTGTTTCTGTCTGGTTTTGCCTATTACCTATTGTCTATTGCCTATTACCTATTGTCCGTTTGTAAGCTGTGAGACTGAATAGACAGTATCTCGTCCAACCTTTTTTCCTTCGTACATGGCTTTGTCCGCCAGATCCAAGAGCGCCTTTGTGTTTTTTGCATCTTGGGGAAAATTAGCCAGGCCGATGGAGGCTGTGAGACGGATATTTTTTCCTTCTCTTGCCAAAAAAACATGATCTCTGAGCTGTTCAAGGATTCTACGGGCGACTGACTCCGAGTCCTGAGGACACAGACGAGTTACCACGACGAACTCATCACCTCCATAGCGAGCTACAACGTCCATTTCCCGAACCGATTTCTTTAGAACCTTGCCTAATTCCACCAGCACCATCCTGCCTATCAGGTGCCCGTGGGAGTCATTTATTTTCTTGAAATGATCTATATCGGCGAACAGCACGGCAAAACCGGTTTCTTCAATCTTCGCCTTATGAATCTCTCTCTCCAAGGTCAGCTCAAGATAACGGTGATTATACAATCCCGTCATATCATCTATGTAGTTCAACTCATTTACGGTTTCAAAGTTGATAGCATTCTGAAACGAGATTAGCGCTTGTTTAGCGAGAAACCGGGCGTTGGTCATCTTCTCTGTGTCGAAATCACCCGAGCTTCTTTTTTTGGCCAGCACCACGGCCCCCCATCCGTTTTCTCCGAAAGCCAGAGGCAACACCAGCACATGATGGCCGGCGAGGCTTTCTTCATCCTCTCTTATTGATTCCAATACATTGTTATCTATGTTTAGTTCTTCCAGCCTTTTGGGCACCCCTGCAAAGGTTTGCAGGCGAGCCTTCTTTAAAGGTTTGATCCATTTCTCGGCGGTGTCGTGAGAAATACCCAGAGATGAAATCACAACAGCCTCGGAGCTTGGTTGCTCAGCAATAATTGCAAAACCGGCGGATGCTTCCATCAACCCTGTGCCCACCTCCAAAACAAAACCTTTCAAACGATCAATGTCCAGACAAGCCGAGAGATTTCGGCACGCATCGTAAAGGCGGATCGCTTCGTGAAAGGGGCGGTTCTCGTGAAAAAGAGATTTGACCCCTAAGAGGCGTGAGACGCTCAAAATCAACTCATCAGGATTGAAAGGCTTGACAACGTAATCACCGCCCCCACAGCGAAACGCTTTAATGATGCCTTCAGGTTTGTTTAACCCTGATACCACCAGAATGTCCAGGGAGGGAGCTTTCCGCTTGATTTCTTCTATGAGACGATACCCATCCGTTCTCCCGATGGCAGGATCGATGATCGCCAGCTTCCAGTTGGATGTCTCCTGAATGCGGTCAAGGATTTCCGGTGTTCCTTGTGTTGTCTCTACATCGTACCCGGCATCTGAGAGTAGATCCGCTATGTGAGTCCGATATACGCCGTCATCGTCTATTACTAATATTTTACCTGACATCAGTTAAGATTTCCTCGTTTTGCTTCCGGGTTTAAGCGGCTTTGATAAAGGGTACTACACTTGCATCCGCCCCAAAATATCCATTATTTTAGCTTTCGTCAAATCGGAAAAACCACAGATCGGGGTTTTTGTGTTTTTTTAAGGCAAAACGTAAGGCAAGACGTGACGTTTAGACCTTTCCTTCCCTAATTTTACAGGTACAGGTGAACACTTAAGTGTGAATGGGTGCTGATGGTTTTTCGCTTTCACACAAGTCCGGATGCCGCACCCAAAATGAGGGCCGCAATAGCAAAAAGGCGAAATCCACTTAGCAGGTTTCTTGAAATCATTGACGTTATCAGGAGGAGGAGGCTTGCTGAGTTCACCGGCGAAAGTGTCATCCCAACGGTCGGAAGCCCATGCACAAAGCAAACGCAACATCACGTTGAGCCCGCGTTTCGACCATCCCATGCCCGCCTTGATGCAGAGTGTTTTCATAAAACGATCTCTGACCCTCTTATTCTTCAGGGATAACATTCAAGTATAACAGAAACCCCATGTAGGCGGACTCTTCCAGCTATCTGTTTTTCTAGCCTTTTTTTTTGCTTCGCTTCTCCGGCGATGTCACCTTTTCGGATCTGCAACCCCCTTCAGCCCTTAGGTTGACTAAAAGAAAGTAAATAAAGTATCATGATAAAGAGCTGTTTTGAATTCTGTTCAGTTTGAGTTTTTCCCTATGGGAATGTTCAGTAAAGGTTAAATAAAGATTGGTGTCCCATGAAAAGCGATAAAAGCAAAAAAGCTGTTGAGTTTGTTTCTCGACGCGAGTTGTTGGTGAAAAGCGGCCGGTGTTCTCTGGCGGTTGCAGGGATTTTATTTGGGGGCGGAGCAGTGTTGAGCGTCGGATGTGCTTCAGGTGGGACCAGCGAGGGCGGGGAAAACGACAATGAAAATGTAAACGATAACGGCAACTATAACGAATACGCTGATTACAGCGATTATAACGAATACAACGAATACGCTGATTATAACGAATACGGGGACTATAACGAGTACAGCGATTACAACGACTACCAAGATTACTCTGAATATTCTGAGTATTCTGAGTACTCTGAGTATACCGAATACAGTGATTACAGTGATTACAGTGACTACAGCGATTACAGTGACTACAGTGATTACAGTGACTACAGCGATTACAGCGACTACAGCGATTACAGTGACTACAGCGATTACAGCGATTATTCGGACTCGATAACCCTTTGCGAAGATACTTGTGCTTATTGGGGTGATGGAGATTGTGACGACGGCGGACCGGGGTCGGATTACAGCCTTTGTGATTATGGCACCGACTGTATTGACTGTGGTACCCGGGCGGTTTGCACTGAAGATTGTTCATATTCCAATGATGGAGATTGTGACGACGGCGGACCGGGCTCTGATTTCAGCCTCTGTGATTATGGCACCGATTGTGAGGATTGCGGTCCCCGTTGGGATTGATGAATATCCTTCTAACATCAACGTGAAAAATAAACTTTTAAAGACCAATCATAGGCTTTCCAGCAAAGAGCGACGTTCCGGTTTGGCTCAGGAGAGAATACCGCCTGCAAAGAAGATGAACGTCATCTTTAAGGTATGCAATCTCTGTAATGGTGCTTGTACCTTCTGTTCAATAGGGCCTTCCGGGCGCGATAAGATATCCTGGTCTGATTTTGAGGTGCTGGTTTCCAGGCTTGAGAGACTTGTAGTTAATCGAGGGCTGGATAAACTGACGCTGACTTTTCATGGTGGAGAACCCACGATGATGGGGGCCTCTTGGTATGAAAAGGCATGTAAGCTTGCCTCGGCCTTGCCTGTTAAAGTTCAGTTTAATATGCAGTCTAATCTCATTTCTTTTACCCCGGCCATGGTTGATGTTGCTCTGAGATTTGGAATAAAGGTTGGATCTTCCATTGATCCGCTCTTCGGAGAGCGGCGCACTAAAAAAGATGAAGACGCTTTTCCCGCCTGGCTGGAAACCTACAAGCGACTGAATGAGCAAGGTCTGAGAGTGCATCCAATTTTTGTGATAACTTCTGAGGCGCTCCAACGACCTGAAGAGCTGTATAGAATCGCCGAGTCTCTGGGTGGCGTCGCTTCTCATCGTTTTGTCCTTCAGCTTAACCCTGTTTACCCTCAAGGAAATGCAGCGGAGAGAGACAATCTCTTGATTGATCCAAAAAAATTGGGCGCTTATTACGTTAAGTTGATGAAGTTGTGGATAGAGAATGGGAGATCGGTGCGACTGCTTCCGTTGGAAAATTTCTTTCGTCGCTTTTCCGGAGAGGAACATCTCTCTTTTCCTTGTACTTTCGGTGGCAACTGTACATGGAGCCATGTAGGTGTGGATTTCGATCTTAGGGTGGCGGGTTGTGGTCGTCGTCTGGATTCTGAAAAGTATTTAGGCTCTCTGAGGGAAAATGAGTTTGTAGATATTTTGGAAGGATGTCGGGAAAATCGCCTGATTATACGGCGCAGCAAGTTCTTAAAGGAAGGGGCTTGCCGGGGTTGTGAATATTTTGCCCTATGTCATGGAGGGTGCCCCGATGATGCCGAGCTGACCGTCGGGGATTTAATGGAAAAACATTCTCTGTGTGAAGGGTATAAAGTATTTTTTGCAGAGACACGTAAGTTGGCGAAAAAGAAGGATCACTTTCCACCGCCGATTAAACGGCAAACGTTAAAAAAGAGTTCTAAGTTGGTGGTGTTGGGGGCGGATCCGGTTTTTCTTTCCAATTGGCGACATGACGCGGAAACAGGGCGCAAGGCGGGAAAGCACGAGAAGTGGTTGTTGCCAACAAAAGGTGGTGAGGTGCTTGGGTTTGACGGATCTTTGGAGAGGTTGTTGACCCGAGATACTAGTATGTTTCGTATCTGGGTGGAAAATCATAGGGTGGGATTTTTGGAGGGTTGGGAAGAGATGGTGGTGAGACCGGGGGTGAGAGTGGTTTTGTTTGAACCAGCGGGTTTGGAGACGGCAGCCTTAAAGTTGAATCGTTTGGGAGCTACAATAATATTGCACTTGCCGGTGATCGTACAGGGTTCAGGGTGGGAAGAAGAGGTTAAGGCGGTTTTCGAGCGATTTTTATCGGATCCCGGTTGGAAATCACAAGTTTATCCATTTACTTGGATGATGGCGAACATTGTTCACAATCACGCTGTGCCCATAACAAACGCGTG
>JAABSF010000167.1 GCA_011390535.1 Deltaproteobacteria bacterium
GGGACCCGGGTGCAGGTGACACGGATTGGGGGTTACAAGTATTTTTACGGCGGGGATATAGCGGAGGCGATGAGAGAAGCTCAAGCCTTGGGACGGGGAGAACCGGGGCTGGATGATGTAACCGGGGCTGGATGATGTAACCGGGGCTGGATGATGTAACCGGGGCTGGATGATGTAACCGGGGTAGGGACAGTGTAGAGTAGAAGTTTTTTTAGAGGAGAAAAGAAGTGAAAAATCTACGAGATATCCGAGCTTTTTTGTTGGACATGGATGGTACGATTTATGTCAGCGATGAGATTATTTCCAGGGCGCGGGAATTTATCCGGTTTTTGGAAGAGAAGGGCTATCCTTTCCTCTTTTTGACCAACAACTCGGCTGCTCGTGCCGAAGACTATCAACAGAAGCTCTCGCGCATGGGGATAGATGTTGAAAAAGAGAGAGTTCTTACTTCAGGCGAGGCCACGATTCGGTATCTTTTAAGAGAGACTCCTCACAGAAGAATATGTCTTTTAGGTACACCCGCCCTTGAAAAAGAGTTCAGAGATTCCGGTTTGGAGCTGGATAACAAAGAGCCTCACTGTGTTGTGCTTGGGTTTGATATGACCCTGACGTTTGAAAAACTCGCCAACGCCGGGCTGTTGCTGGCTAAAGGGGTGCCATATTACGCCACCCATCCGGATTTTACTTGCATTACAGATAAGGGGCTCATCCCGGATACAGGAGCTATCATCGCAGCACTGGATACTGTGGTGCATAGGAAACCCAAAATTATAGGCAAACCACAGCCTGAGATGGTGGCGGCGGCCCTTGAAAAGTTGGGAGCTGCGGCCGGCGAGACGGCCATGGTGGGTGATCAACTTGATACGGATCTTACCATGGCGGCCAAATCGAATCTGTTCGGTGTGCTGGTGCTGAGCGGTGAGACCCCGGTAGAAAAGCTGGAATCTCAGAGCATGATCAAGCCGGATATGGTGGTGAGTGATGTTGGTGAGCTGTGTGACAGGCTGAGAGAGCTCTGAAAGAACTCTGAAAGGGGGCTGGAAGGTTGGAAGGTTGGAAGGTTGGAAGGCTGGAAGGCTGGAAGGCTGGAAGTGGAGGGTTAGGCGTTTTTCCGGAATGCTTTCATGAACTCTACGAGGGCTTCGATACCTTGAAGCGACATTGCGTTGTACATCGACACTCTGATACCGCCGACCGAGCGGTGCCCTTTCAACCCCATTAGATTTTTCTGCGCTGCTTCAGTCAGGAATTTCTTTTCCAGATCTTCCGAAGGGAGCCTCATGGTGACGTTCATGTATGACCGATCATCTTTTGCAACCGTCCCACGGAAGAAATCGGATGCTTCGTCCATTGTGGAGTAGAGGAGCTTTGCTTTGGCTTCGTTTTCTTTTTCGATTGCTTCCAGGCCGCCCTTTTCTTCCGCCCATTCCAACACCAGGCCCACCATGTAGATGGCGAAAGTCGGCGGAGTGTTATATGCCGAGTCTTTTTCGACATATTGTTTGTAACGTAGCATGGGCGGTAGTGTGGCCGGGCTTTTTTCGGCAAGATCCTTCCGGATAATCACCACAGTGACTCCGGCGGGCCCCATATTTTTTTGTGCCCCGGCGTAGATCAAGCCGAACTTGGAGACATCAAACCTGTGGCTGAGGATGTCGGAGGACATATCACAGATCAGAGGTTTCTCTCCTGTGTCCGGGAATGTCCGATATTGTGTTCCGTAGATGGTGTTGTTGGAAGTCATGTGGACATAGGCGGCGTCTTCACTCCAGCTTACCTCGTTCAGGTTGGGGAGATAGGTGTATTTTTTATCTTCGCTGCTAGCCTTGACATTGGCGGTCCCTTCCAGCTCAGCAGCCTTTATGGCTCGTGTGGACCACGTCCCGGTGTCAACGTAATCGGCGGTTTTTTTCTCACCCATTAAGTTCATGGGGATCATGGAAAACTGAAGGTTCGCTCCACCCTGACAAAAAAGGATCTCATGCGTATCAGGTACATTCAGGAGCTTTTTAAGCCGCCCTTTGGTTTGTTCCATAACTCCTAGAAACTCTTTTGACCTGTGGCTGGTCTCCAGAATTCCGATGCCTGTGGAGTTGAAGTCCATCAACGCAACTTGTGCCTTTTTGAGTGGTTCGGCGGGTAGGACCGCCGGGCCTGGGCTAAAATTCCATTTTCTTTCAGTGCTCATGTCGTAAAACCTCCGTTAGATCATTCGATGTTTTCATCTTCCGGATATTCGTGATCCGTGATGTTCTCATCTTCTGAATATTTGCTATCCGTGATGTTCTCATCTTCTGGAAATTCGGTGATCCGTATTGAAACGTTTCCTCTTGTCTGCTAGGTCTAAGTGTTGCACATCCGTATGGTACACAAGTCAAGAGAAAAAGGTTTTTCGTTTCACATATATAGGTTTTGAAAAAGAATAAGGAAAAGGAAAAGCACAAGGAAAAGCACAAGGAAAAGAAGGTTGCGAATCATGAAGAAAGAAAATTTTGGACGCGAGTCTCAGTATGCTGCGGTCCCTCTCGGGGGGATCGATGAAGTGGATCGAACAGTTGCAGACCTTATTGACGCAGAAGCGGAGCGGCAGGATCGCAAGCTCATTTTTATCGCATCGGAGAGCATCTGCCCCCCTGCAGTCAGGAGGGCCATGGCGAGTCCGTTGGCGCACATATACGCAGAAGGTTATCCCGCGCCTCGGATGAATGTGCTCACAGAAGAGGAGATCTCGGATTTTGACCACGCATTTGTGAATTTCCGGAGATACTCGGATCGCCGTTATTATAAGGGCACCGATTATATGAACGTCATAGAGTCTTTGGCCAAGCGGCGCTGTTCGGACTTGTTCGCAAATCAGAGGATGCCGTCGGACCACATATTCGCGAATGTTCAGTCGCTCTCCGGGGCGGCCGCAAATAACGCAGTTTATCAGGCCTTCTTACAGAACGGTGACAGAATATTGGGCATGAGTCTGGTGTCGGGCGGGCATTTGACCCACGGCAGCCCTGTAAACAGATCAGGGCGGACATATAACGTGGCGAGCTACTCTGTGGGGCGTGACGGAAAGTTGGATTATGAAGCTATAGAGCAGCAGGCGAAAGAGTTTTTACCTCGCCTGATAGTAGCCGGTTTCAGCGCGTACCCTTGGGATATCGACTGGGCAGCGCTGAGAAAGGCTGCCGACAGCGTGGGGGCGCTGCTTATGGCCGATATTTCGCACACGGCCGGGCTGGTGGCGGCAGGTGTTGTAAACAGCCCCGTGGGGTTTGCCGATGTGATGACGTTTACGACACACAAGACCCTGTGTGGTCCCCGTGGCGCCGTAATTTTGACCACCGACGAGGCTCACGCCAAAGCGGTTGACCTCGCAGTTTTTCCCGGAGAGCAAGGCGGGCCTCACATGCACCAAATCGCCGCCAAGGCGGTGGCGTTTAAGCTGGCTCAGAGTAAAGAGTTTAAAGACACCATGAAAAAGGTGGTAAACAATGCCTCCGCCATGGGGGAGAGCTTTAAGAAGCGCGGGTTCGATTTGGCCTATGGGGGAACCGACACTCACCTGCTTTTGCTCGATCTCAAAAAAGTAAAGACAGCTTCAGGAAACAAAATAACGGGAGAGATCGCCTCTCGGCTTTTGGATAATCTCGGAATCACCTGTAACAAAAACACCATCGCCGGGGATACCAGCGCTAATCATCCTTCCGGTCTGCGTTTCGGGACAACTTGGGTGACTCAGAGGGGGTTCGGCCCCGAGGAACTGGATCGAACGGCTGAGCTGGTGTGCAAGGTTCTGACAGGCGCCCACGCCTACACTTATTTTTACGCCGGCGGGGATGTCGGCCGGGCCAAGCTGGGATTTGATTTGATGGAAGAGGTGCAGCGAGGCGTGCAAGATCTCGTGAAAAAGGCCGGGGACGTTAAGGGTGAATGGGAGAAGCAATATCCACATTTTGAATCGCCTATGGAGGCGGTGGATGAAAAAGCCGAGAGTAAACCTACACCGCTGGCCGCCCCGGCCCTCCAAGACGGGAAGCCGTCAATGAAGGTGGGCAGGTGGCTTTTTGTAGAGAGCTATGGCGAAAAGAGCGAGGAAAAGAACGCCTTGATGAAGTCTGCGGGGCTTGTAGACATGGGAGGAGTAGAGTGGGTTCGTGTCTCCGGGCGGCGGGCGGCGTTATTTCTTGACTCAGTCACAACTGCGAATGTGTTGTCTTTGAAGCCCGGCGAAGGCGCCGGTGCTTTGGTTCTGAGCCCGAATGGAGAGATGATCTCGGATGCGGCGGTTTTGCGCGAAGAATCCCAAGCTGCTTCACGCACCTGGATGGATTCATTTTTGATGCGGCTTGGTCCCATGGGTGATCCGGATGCTGCGTTGAGATGGCTCAGGGCCTTGAGCGATGGTTACACTTACCATGATGAAGATATTTATTTGAAAGCCGAGGGTCCGGCCCTCTTGTCTTCCTTGGATGAAGAAGAAGGCGGGTTTACGGCGTTCTCTCTCTGCGGGCCGGAAGCTCAAAAAGTGTTGGAGGGCGTCGAGGAAGATAAATCATTCAAGACACCGGCTCCGGGTTCTTACACCAAGCTGCAGATAGATGGCGCCGACGTGTTTATTTTCAGGCGAGGTGAAAGTGGGTGCTTGTTTGGCGGTGGTGGTGGTCGTGGTGATGATGGTGATGAGCAGTTTCCTTTTGAGATAGCGGGGCCGGTGGAATCGGCCAAGATACTTTGGGGGCGGTTAATGGAAAAAGGGGGTAAGGTGTGTGGTATGAAGGCGGTGCGAGAGGTGCATGAGGCTCTTTGTTCATGCGGTTGTGGGCAGAGCGAAAGCTCCACTCAGTGTGGACCGAAAGAGCTGTTGACCTCACCTTACTCGAAGCTGGTTTTTCTCAAAAAACCATTTTTTATTGGTCAAAAAGCTCTCTTTAAGACGATTGAAGATGAAATCAAAGCCGAGGGCGCCGGTGGACTCGAGGTCCGCGGCATAGAAGATCCGGGTGTTTTAGAAGAGCGGCTCCAACCCATGAAACGGGACGAGTGGGCAAAAGCCCTGGAGGTTGAACCCGAAGAAGATCGAACAACTTGCCTCTACGAAGAGCATTTGAAGCTCACCAACAAACGCAACATCATCCCCTTTGCAGGTTGGAAGATGCCTGTGTGGTATGACTCCATCATCAGTGAGCATGAGGCGGTAAGAAAGGGAGCCGGGTTATTTGATGTCTCGCACATGGGGGTGTTGTCGTTTACAGGGCCTCACGCCGAGAGGTTTCTGGATCTGGTCACCACCAATTATGTCCCCTGGCTGAATCCGGGGCAATGTCAGTATTCGTATCTCCTGGATCATGAAGGCAACGTCATAGACGATATCATCGTGTATCGTGAAACGCGGGATCGTTTCATGATGGTGATTAACGCGGCAAACGCCGAGGTGGATGAGGCCTGGATGCGCGCCGTTTTAAAGGGCGTTGTTCCAATGGAGGCTTCCTGTCCGCTCAAGGGTTTCGAGGGAAGGGTGGAGATACGCAACATGAAACTGGATGAATCCCTGGGCGATGAACGGCGGGTGGATCTCGCCTTGCAGGGCCCCGCGAGTCTCCGGACTCTCTTTGCTTTGATGTCCGATTCCGATGAAAAGCGCAAACTCGCCGAATTGCCCTCATTTAATTTGATGGAGGCGCATGTAGGGGGCATGAAGTTTTGGATCGCCAGGACCGGATACACTGGTGAGGCCGTAGGCTTTGAACTGTTCCCTCATCCCGATAAAGCGGTGGAGCTTTGGAACATGATCCTGGACAAAGGGAAAGATTTCGGGGTGATCCCCGCCGGGCTCGGTGCCAGGGACTCCACGAGGTTGGAGGCGGGGTTCCCGCTGCACGGACACGAGCTGGCCGGTGAACACGCCATCAACCCTTTGGAGGCCGGATATGCACCTTTTGTAAGGTTGCACAAACCATATTTTGTGGGTCGCAGCATCATGCTGGAGGCCTATAAAAACTGGAAACGCACTGTGGTGCGGCTGCAAACTACAGGAACCGGTGGAAGAACCATACGCCCCGGTGCTCCGGTGGTGGATGCGCGCCGTGGGACCTGTGTCGGGACCATCACATCCAGCGTAACGGTAGATAAATACCAGGTTGGTCTGGCCATAGTTGATCGCAAGAGGGTCCGCGAAGGAGATCTGGTGATGGTCTATCCTGTCACGGGAGGAAAGGTGAAGAAAGGGGCCAAGGCTCCGGAAGAACTTCAACCGGGAGATAGAACCTCCCTGCCCCTTGAAGCAAAGGTCATATCCCGCTTTATG
>JAABSF010000168.1 GCA_011390535.1 Deltaproteobacteria bacterium
ATCTCCATGATACTGTGAGGGTCACTCTTCTGATGGCCTGTTCGATCACATTTCGGATGATACCGAACTGGCTCGCCAATAATTGAGCTGCGCCACCCGACATTAAGGATTCCAACCCCGAACCTCCACCCATTCCGCCCATCATCGCCGCTAAAGGGCTCGTGGACTGTGAAGACGCCGAAGCTCCATCGGAATCACCGAAATCTTCGTCTCCGCCGCCCAATCCAAATGCCTGTTGCAGATTCAAGTTTTCAGGCAACTCTATTTTTTCAATCAGGTAGCACCACTTGAATTTTCCAAGGTCTCCGTAACCCTCATCGTCAAAAGCACCACATTCCTCTTCTTCAAAGTCGGAAAAGCCTTCACGGAATAGCTCGAATTCAACTTCATTCATTTTCGCCCGTGCCAACATGGACGCTACGGTCATCATCTTTGCACGGCTGGTATCCATTGTGGCGTCAATATGAGCTTGTGATATCCAGACCAATGAGGCGGCCATGATAGACAACGCAACCATAACTTCCAAAAGAGTAAAGCCTTTGGCAAAAGAAGCTTTTCCATTATTTTTTTTGCGTAGACTCACAAACATGTCGGCTACCTTTCGAGAATTTCATGACCTTCATCATCGGTCATAATATCGCTCGGGTGTGCTTCCTTGATGCCTTTGTACATCTTTACGCGACCCGTGAGGGGGTGTGTGATGAGTGAATAGTTGCGGTTTTTTCTATCGCTTACAAGGAGCACTGCCTTTTCTGTTTGGCCGTTACCCCAGAAATAAAGATTCACCCTGCCTTCAGTAATTGTCTCGTCCAGTCGTGCGACATAGATCGAGGATATTCGGGACTTTTTCAAAACCATCTTTTTTGAGAGCGGTGATTTGTACTGTTTCCATTTGGGTTTCGGTGCTCTCTTGAAGCCTGTTTCTATTTCGTTTTCAGTTAGCTCCTCCTGTTTGCTTTTTTTGCCGTAAGTTTTCCGTTCATCCTCCAACTCAAGCTCTTCCTCCCGCATTCTTGCGCTGGCAGTAATGTCCTTGCCTACCCGGACCTTGCCTTCTTCAGAAACTTCGATCCAGTAACGGCTCTCGTCTTCGTCCAGTTCGAAAACGATGCGATGGTCTTTACCGGTAGCGCGGGCTCGATCAAAAGCATATCGAACGGCTCCGGCTACACGATTTGCATCTTGTCTGAGCTGCGCCTGTTGCACTGCGATGAAAGAGAGCACAGCTCCAAGGATAAGGAGGGTGACGATAGCCAGCACCACCATTATCTCTATGAGGGTCATGCCCTTTTGTGAAAACAATCTACGCAATGCATCTCCTCTCAACTAATCACGCTCACATTGACCGCCACGGCGGCCCTGCGAGGATATTTGTCCGGATCTCAATGAGACCCTTTTTGCCTACCGGATCATTCCATCTCGCTGCATCCATCAGACGTGATATCATCTCCGCCTCCTCCTTCATCTCGTTTGTTTCGACCGCTGGACCAAACACAAAAAGAATCTCCGACACAACGAAAGTTAAGCTGCTTGCCCCATGCGTCTTTCAAAGTCCGCTTCGACTTGATGTATTCGGGAACCAAAACTTCAAGGCTGGAAGGGCAGGTGTCTGCACCGTCTCCGCTCTCTGCTTCGTCTTGGCTCCATTTCCAGAGCGACTTGACCACTGTGTCGATAGTTGTTTTTGTTGTTTTCTCTTGCGCCGAGCGATACCAGCGGAACACCGCGACCCCTACAGAGCCCATGATTAGGCCCATTATCATGACCACGACCATTATCTCTATGAGGGTCATACCGGCTTCTCCCCTTTGAATAGAGCGCTTTTTTATCAGCTCTCCAGGCTTCTCTGTGTTTGCATCAAGTTTTCTCAAATTGTTCATTTTAGTTTTTCTCCTCGAGTCTATATCTCCCGAAATGCTCATTGCACCATTTGGTTCATTTGCAGTATTGGCATGAGGATTGAGAACACCACGAATGCAACCGCTCCACCCATCACAACTATCATGATGGGTTCAAGAAGGGTCGTCAAACGGGAGAGTCTCACCTCAACCTCATTTTGATAAGTCTCCGCAACATTGGACAGCATCACTTCCAATTGTCCGGACTTTTCTCCTACGGCAATCATGTGCACCATCAAGGGAGGAAATTGTTTTGATCTCTTGAGAGGCGCTGCGATAGCCTCTCCCTCCTTGATGGACTCCCTGGAGTCCTCTACAACATTTTCCAACACCTGGTTTCCAAGGACGTTTTTAACTATGCTCAGTGCCTGCAGAAGTGGAACACCAGCCGACAACATTGTGCCGAGGGTTGATCCGAAACGTGCTATGGCTACCTTTCGGCTCAAATCTCCGAAGATTGGGAACTTGAGCCGTAGCATGTCCCACTTAAGTTTTCCTGTTTTTGTTTTTTTCCAATATCTGAAAATTATGTAAAAAGCGATACTGCCTATTATCACCGCCCACCAGTAGTTTCCTATGAATCCGCTTACTGCTATCAGCAATTCCGTGTTCCATGGGAGCGCTTTATCCATGTCTGCAAAGAGCTGAGTGATCTGCGGTACCACCACCACCATGAGCACGATCATTATGATACCGCCAACGAATGCCATTATGATGGGATAAAGAACTGCAGACAGGATTTTAGCTCTCAGCGCTATTTGGTTGTCGGCGAAATCGGCCAACCGAAACAATACTTCGTCTAAATTACCTGCAGCTTCACCTGAGCGCACCATGTTAATGTAAAGCGATTCGAACATCTTAGGGTGCGCTTCCATGGCCGCCGCGAGAGATGAACCTTCATTGATTCGACGCCTCACGTCGGTGACTATCTCTTTGACGCGTGGATTTTCAACCTGGTCCACCAACGCTGCAAGTGACTCGGCCAACGGGATGCCCGCTTTCAGCAGAGTGGCCAACTGGCGGGTGAAAACAGCGGTCTCCTGTGGTTTGATCTTTCCCAGAAGCCCTCCAAGATCCACCTCCCTGTTGAGGCCTTTGCCCTTGGGGCCGACGTCTTTGCCTGACTTTGTTTCATGGAATTCGGTGACGTATACACCATCTTTGCGCAAAAGTGTCCGTAAGACTCGTCCCGAGTCAGCCTCTTTGATTCCTTTTATTTGCCGGCCCTTGTCGTTGAGCCCTTTGTAGGCAAAAACAGGCATATCGTTATGTCATATCCTCCTGAGTTACTCTCATTACCTCTGAGATCGTTGTGATCCCGGAGATGATTTTTCTTGCACCGTCATCTCTCAAGGTCCGCATACCTTGGCTTATTGCGGCTCGTTTTACTTCCACCGCGTCTGTGTTTTTAAGCGCCAGGGTCCGAACCAGATCATCCATTATCAGCAGCTCGTAGATACCGGCTCTGCCGGTGTACCCAGTGCCCAGACACCTGGAGCATCCCTTCCCGGTTGCTCTGTAGGCTGTCCCGAGAGGAGGTGCTTCCGGCTCGTTTTCATCCAGAGGGTGGCCTGGAATAGCTCCTGCATAAAAAGGCTCGGGCTCTAGGCCCAAGTTTCTGATCTCATCGGGCGTAGGTTCATAAACCTCTCTGCAATCCGGGCAAACTTTTCTCACGAGACGTTGGGCCAGGAGCCCGTTCAGTGAAGAAGCTACCAGGAAGGGTTCGACACCCATATCCACCAGTCGTGTGATACCACCGGCGGCGTCATTTGTGTGAACTGTGGAAAACACCAAGTGACCGGTGAGGGATGCTTGAATGGCAATCTCGGCGGTCTCCAGATCTCGGATCTCACCCACCATTATGACATCGGGGTCGTGGCGCAAAAACGAGCGCAGACCCGAAGCAAAAGTAAGCTCGATTTTAGGGTTCACCTGTGTCTGGCTGATCCCTTCCAACTGGTACTCTACGGGATCTTCAGCCGTGAGGATGTTCTTGTCGGGGGAGTTGATCTTGCTCAACGCCGCGTACAAGGTGGTGGTTTTTCCTGAACCGGTGGGCCCTGTGACCAACAGAATTCCATGCGGCCGCGTAATGAGATCTTCCATTTGTTGTAGGTGATCCGGGCCGAAACCAAGATCCTTCAGATCCAGCAGCACCGCTGTTCTATCCAGCAAGCGGATGGTAACTCGTTCACCCCGGGCTGTGGGGATGGTCGCCACGCGCATGTCAATGTCACGCCCTGCGATTTTCCGTCTTATGCGGCCGTCTTGAGGTAGGCGTTTTTCGGCGATGTTCAAGCCGGCCATAATTTTTACACGAGCCACTATGCTGGAGTGGTACCCCTTATTGGCTTGGCGTGTCTCATAAAGAATCCCGTCGATCCGATTCCTTACGATAACAAATTTTTCTCCCGGCTCTATGTGGATATCGGATGCCCGCTCCTTTACCGCGTTAAAAAGAAGAGAGTTCACCCATCGGATTATGGGCGCCTCATCCGTTAGGTCGATGATATCGATGAGCTCTTCGGCATCTCCTTCCCCGAACTCATCTTTCCCCATCTCTGCCAGGCCTTCTGATTTTCGTGTATAGACTGTGTTGATGACGTCGACTATCAGCTGAGGAGGAGCCAACACGGGCATCACTTCCATGTCCAGCAATGCGCGCAGGTCATCAAGCGCCGTCCAGTTGAGGGGATCCGCCATCGCTACGGAGACCATTTCATCTTCTTCGCCAATTGGAAGCACACGCTGTTGCTTTGCGAATGTTATGGGTATTTTTTGGAGGAGTTCTTTGTCGGCATCATCGGGAGTCAGATCTTCCATGAAATCCAGAGAGAACTGTTCTGCAAGTGCTTTTAGAAGATCGGTCTCTTTAATCAACCGATCACGAAGAAGAATTTCTCCTATCCTGCCGCCCTCTTGCGACTGTGTGTTCAGCGCGTTCTGTAGTTGTTCTTGAGTTAATCCCGAACGGTGAACTAATATCTGCCCCAAAGGTCTCACCGGATGAGCGGTAGGGCGAACGGGTTCCGAACCAATTTCAGGGTGTTTTTTTACATTTGTGAGTTCAATCGGAGGAGGCGGAACCGGCTCTGTCTCAGGCACAAACCCGCCATCCTGATTTGCTTCTTCGGTGCCCAGTTCAGTGATAGCGTCCGAGAAATCTTCGATTCCCAATCCCTTTTCCGTCACCCTCACATCAACCTCCCGTTCTTAGTGCCCTTAAATTGTTTGCTCTTAAAAAAAATCATTATAACTATACTTTCTTTATTTCGATTTGGCCGGTTCCTTGTTTTGCGAGGTGCCTGGGTCGGATTTCCCGGGCGCCACCATTTTTCTGTCTTCCGCGCTTATAACAACCGGTCCATCTACATCCAGCTCACGGCTCTCTTCCAATGCTTTTCGTTTCATCTCCGATTCTTCTTCAGCGGTTTTTGCGGTACGATTGATCTCTTCAAGCAGCCCTCTCGTGTGCCGATAATCGATTGCAGACTCAAGATCATGGTCTTTAAAGAGTGTATAACGTTCGATAAACTCTTTCCGTTGTCGCATCTTGCGACGAAAGATGCTTCTAAGATCGCTCTGATCCCGGATGATATATGGGGTCAGGAAAATCAAGAGGTTTGATTTTTCTTTCACTGTGGATGTCTTTTTGAAAAGATATCCAAGGATGGGGATATCGCCCAGCAGCGGAACCTTTGTTACATTCTTTTTCGTTTTCTCTGTAATCAAACCACCGAGGACCGCTGTTTGTTGATCCTTGACCACTATTACGGTTTTAATCTTTTTCTTGGTTGTTGTGGGTCCTACTGTAGGATCTATTGATTTCACTTCGTTCATCTCTTGCTCGATCTCGAGGCGAACAAAATTGGAATCGTTTACATGGGGTACCAGCTTCAATTTCAACGTAACATCTTGTCGTTGAATGGACATCATGGGCAAAGTGCTTAACATTGAGCCGGCCTGGCCGGATTGACCCGCCAGCCCCGCCATGGCGTTCAGCCCTGATATACCCGACTGGAATGGTACGTTCTCTCCAACTTCTATGACGGCCTCTTCGTTGTCGGTAGTGAGGATATGAGGTTGAGAGATGACGTTTACATCATTGTTACTCTGAAGTGCCGTGAAAAAGGCCCCAAAGGTTGGAAAGCTGATCCCCGGAATACCCAGTAATGACTCTGCATCTTTCAACTCGGGGCCCCTCAGCCCAAGCGCCAGACCAGTCAGCGCGGAAGGATCCAAGGTTATGGATCTGGAGGCTTCATTTCCAAAAAGGAGCAGGGATTTATTATCACCTGAGCCCACTGGGGTTCCGCCGTGGAATGCCACCCCTAAATTACGAGTCTTTGAAAGGCTCACCTCAAGAATGGAAGCCTCAACAAAAACCTGCCTGCGTGGCACGTCCAGCTTGTCGATTACTTTCTTGAGGCTAAAATAATCTTTCATTGACGCTACTACCACGAG
>JAABSF010000169.1 GCA_011390535.1 Deltaproteobacteria bacterium
AGAGCAGCGCCCGCGAAGATTGGTCTATACTCATCTAAGGACCCATAAAGACTATAGTGGAGGTTTGTAATCCAACCACCCAGAGAAATACCTGAAACGACAATTTTTTCTGAACCTAAGCTTTTGAGCCAAGCACCCAATGATTCGGTCAGCCGGGTAGAAGAGGCTATGAGAAATGAAAAGCGCTGCAAACTGCCGATACCGTAAAGATACTCCTTTAAATTTCTATTAAAGGGGATCGACACCGCGATTGCATTTATTCTATAATGGTTCTTTCTCTGAAAGATTTTACGAATTCGTTTCGTGTAATTGTTTTCGCCGCTGCCGTGATGAAACAGTACACATGGAGACTTTTTTCCCGCCCAATTTATGATGAAATAGCGGGCAACCCCGTCTATTTCCCTATACCGGACAGGACAATTATACTCTCCTGCTTTTTCAATGGGAGAAAACTCAAGCTCAATACCGCCCGGTATTGCCGTGAGGGGATCGGCTTCAATCCCTTCCCGGAAAAACTTCATTTTTTCCCCATATAAACTCCCTATCTTTACGCTCAGGTTATCCAGGACTCTATGAATGTTCATGTTTTAAAGGGTATAGGGAAAGCAGAGGCACTTTTCAAGAATAAAGGCGAGGAAAAAGGAAAATAACTGGACGAAAAAGGAAAGCGAACGTCGCCGAAATGGACCAAGCTGAAATTTTGACCCGGATCATTCAGATGATGAGGACCGATTTATCCTTCTGGGGATCAGCTATAAACTAAAAGTTCTGGTTGTTTGCCACGGCTGTAGTGAAAATGATTCAGTTATTAGAATTATTTCGGCAAGAAAGGCGGATAAAGAGGAAGACTATGAATATTGGAGGAATAGAAAATGAGAAAACATTATGACTTTTCAAAAATGAAAGGGCGAAAAAATCCTTATGTCATGGTCCCCGGAAAATACTGAACAAACCCTTTAACAAGGCCGGCTGATAAAACGCCGGCTTGCCGAGGGCACAGTTGTGCAAAAACTAAATTGACTAGCTTGGAATAAATAAACAGAAATAATAGGATTTGTGTATGGGATAATAAGAAAAATTGAAAAAGCGCGAAGATGTTTCGGCGAAGGGGATTAAAAACCGCAGAAATCATCGGTGATGTTGAACGCGCGGGCGATGAAAACAGCACCTTCGGATCGGTATAAATCTTCATACGGATAATACATACGAGGTTCGCGACCGGAGGTGATGCCGAGTTGGGCGAGCCTATTGATTTCGTCCACGGCGTAACACCCGGCCACATCGTCAAAAAATGTGTCTTCAGCTCCGGTATAGGGGGTCTCGTTCAAGGCGCGGATCAAAAACACCGCCGCCGCCGCCCGCTCTACGGGATCGTCGGGGCCGAATGTGCCATTGGGGGGCGCCTCGTAACCGTTGGTTACACCCAATTCATAGAGTTTATTGACATAGGGAGAGGTTGCCGGGTCGGTCAGATCATCAAAGTATGCGTTCATCGATACAGTAGAAGGGGATTCTCCCATCGCTCTCACCAGAAACACGGCGAAGGCTTTTCGGGTTTGATCATCTTCGTGGCAATAGGCCAACGGGGAGCTGGAACAACCGTCGGTGATGAGGTTGACGTACAAAGCGCGGATTGAGTCGTAGGCCCAGTGTGATGAGTCCACATCGTCAAAAGTATCCCAGCAGCGGTCGCAGGGGGCTACGTTCATGCAGTCGGTGTCGGCACAATCGGTGTCGCCGTCTTGATCATTGTCGATTCCGTCTTGGCAGTCGGTTTCATAATCCGGAATACCGATGCACTCGCTGGTGTCGAACTGGCAGGTGGTGGGGTCGCATGCGAGATCTCCGCTCCCAAATCCCTGGGTCTCGCAAGTCTCGCCGTCCAGGTTGGAGCCGTCGCAACTCTCCCCGGAATCGATGACTCCGTTCCCGCACCCTCCTTCGCCTGTGCACTCGCTGGTGTCGAACTGGCAGGTGTCGGGGTCGCAAGCAAGCACCCCATCACCCAACCCCAACGACTCGCAGGTCTGGCCTCTCAAATCCGTTCCATCGCACGCTTCCCCTTCTTCAGCTATGTTGTTCCCGCATTGCGGCTCGCTCATGCATTCGGTCACTTCAAACCCTGAGCAATCTGCGCGGCAAGCAAGCTCTCCATCACCCAACCCCAAAGACTCGCAGGTCTTGCCTTTCAAATCCGCTCCATCGCACGTTTCTCCTTCTTCGGCTATGTTGTTCCCGCACTGCGGCTCGCTCATGCATTCGCTCGCATCAAACCCTGAGCAATCCGCGCGGCACGCAAGTTCTCCATCACCCAACCCCAGCGCCTCGCAGGTCTCGCCTCTCAAATCCGTTCCATCGCACGACTCCCCTTCTTCAGCTATGTTGTTTCCGCAAACCTCAGAAGTTTGATTGCCGCCCAGTGATTCTGAAGCGCATCCCGATGTAGCACAAAAGGCAAACAACATGGAACATAGTCCCGCAGAAATCTTCAAAAACTCATTTTTACAAATCCAATCCATCATCACCAGACCTCCATATTCTTTGCTGTAGATAACACCGTTATCTTGCCGGTTGGGCTTTGCTTGGGTTTTTTTCTTCTCAATAACCCTTGTATTTTATAACGTGTGCTCCATTTATTGGTAGCATTCTTTTTTCTTGGTTTGGTTTTTTTTATAATTTCTTAATGTTAGCGCCACTTGACGGAAAGGGACAATTTGAGGAAAAAAATCAAAAATTCAATCCAAAATTATTTGGATAACTATCAGGAAAAGGATGGAATAGAAAGTGAATGGAAAAAAGCAGTAGTTAAATTTGCTGCTGCTGCTGATCCAATGTTTAATAGATTAAAAGAAGCGGTTTCTGCAAGCCACCTTATGCCCGAGGATATACTCCCTGAAGCTAAAACAATCATTGCCTATTTCATTCCATTTTCCAATAAAACAGCGAATTCTAATATTGAAGAAAAATACAGCTCTCATCAGTGGGCAAAAGCCTATATAGAAACAAATCAGCTGATAGCAGATTTAAATCAACATTTGAAAGATATACTTGCAGAGGCCGGGTTTAAGGCCGGACTTATTCCTGCCACTAACAACTTTGACAAGGAAAGGCTGGTCAGTGAATGGTCACACCGGCACGCTGCTTATATAGCCGGACTTGGAACTTTTGGTTTAAACAATATGTTGATTACAGAGAAAGGCTGTGCAGGTCGAATAGGCACCTTAGTTACCGACCTGGCGCTTGAAGCATCGAAACGATATGAAAAAGAAAGGTGTCTAAATAAAGCCGGCTACAAATGCCGCAAATGTGTTGATCGCTGTGTTAACGGGGCACTGCAAAAAGATTCATATGATCGTTATAGGTGTTATGAGATGCTTTTAGAAAATGATGAAATACATCCAGAGACTGCATTAACAGATGTCTGCGGCAAATGCTGTGTTGATTTGCCATGTTCCTTTAATTCTCCACTTTAGTTTTCTGATTTGGATTTTACTTTGGATTTTACTTTGAATTTTACCTTAGATTTCACTTTAAATCTCATTATAAACTTCACTTTAAAACCTGGGAGGTAAATTAAACTTCCAACGAACTCCCGATCAGTTCAGTCTACAGGGACGATGTCCATGTAGGCCAAGAAGGTATACGACCAGTCGCCGGTGGAATCGGAGCGACCCCCTACTTCCAGGGAGAGGCTTCCATCGGTGAGATCAACCGTTACAGTCCTTACAAGCTGGGGTTCTCCCTCAGTGGTGGGCTCGTCGTCGACTGCCGCCACTCCTTCCACTGTGGCGTGGTGGGGATCGTTGGTGTAAGCCCTGCCCGGGCGCCCCACAGCGATCGTAACCTCATAGCGTCCATTCTCCAGCGCAAACTCGAAGAGGTTGTCCCGCCCGTAGTCGTCGTAGAGGTAGCTCTTGGCTACCTCGGAGTAGCCTGCGGTGTCGTCATAGCCGTAGAGGGCGATTCCGCTGTTGTCGACGTACTCTCCGTACCAGCCGTACCCGAGGTCCTCATCATAGGTGTCCCACCCGATCTTCATATACGTCTTTCCCTCTACCACCAGCGGATCTTCTGAGGGCTCACCCTGGGGGTCTTGGAAGTTCAAATAGTACTCTCCACGGGGGTGCAGGTCGTTTTCCACCTCCAGGGTGGGCAGGTCTGTCCGGGATCCCTCAATGTAGAGCCCCAGCTCGTGCCGGAGGGCCATGAGGGCGTCCGGGTTCTTCGTCCAGCTCGTGAGGCTGGAGGCCACAGAGCTTACTGTGAGGTCCACAGGAGAGTCATCGCCCACCTCAGGATGTGCTCCTCCGTTGGCCAAATAGAGGTACTCGTAATCTTCGAACCCCTCTCGCAGTAGCGCGGCGCGGACGGTGGGGTGGCTTTGGTGAAAGAATCGACCGGCGTCGTAGTATGCCCAACCGGTGGCTCTGTATGTCCAAGATACCCATGGGATGATCCGCGAGTGCACCCCTTGTGCGTCTACACGGGTGGGGTTAAAGTAGGGATCGGGATCGTGATCCAGGCTGTATAGCCACACCTCTTCGCCGTGATCTCGCTGTCGTTGATGCGCGTAGTCTTTGTTGTAGGCTCTCACGTGGGCGATCCAGATGTCGTAGCCGCAGCCGCCGTCGGGATGCTCGGCGATTTCAGGCTTGGGCTCCTCACTGATGGCGATGCGCAGGTTCGGCGCCGCCGCCCGTGTGAGGCGGCACAGGTGCGCCGCCAGGCGGTGATCCTCATCGTTTTGGGGCTCGTTTTGTACATAGTAGTACCCCTTGTCTAACATGCCGTTAGTGTCCAGGTATCCCTCCAGGGCACCCAGAAACTGGGACCACTCGTCGTTGTACGCTTGGCTTCCATAGTGGTCGCCGCGAGAGATCCCACAAAACTCCGCGGGCCGCGGCGTGCTGTTGTCCACGAACTGAAACAACATGGCGTTTGGAAACCCTACACCGTTCCATCCCTCCCCCAGGATGTATTTCCGAGACAGCGCCCCGATGCTATATTCGTCACCTTCGTCCGGCTCGTCCCAGAGCACCTCACACACATCGGTGGAGTTGCTGTTTTCCCAGGTAATGCCGGGGTTGAACCCGGAAGGCCAGGTCACCGACTTGGGGGTCATCCGGTGCTCGAAGAGCTTGTTCTTGGCGTCCTCCACGCTTTCACCGTCTCCTATAAGGTTGGCCACGCTCACATTGAGTTGGGTGGCGAAATGGATCTCCTCAGGCAGATCGAAGTCAAAAACATACAGTGTCAGAGGGATCTCCGCCATCTCCTCTCCCAAACCCACCCGCACCGTGGTGGTGTGCTCTCCTGCCGTGGCATCCCGAGGCACCATAACGGTGATCCACACCGGCACCCCACGATCTCCCAACAGGTTCACATCCTCGCCTCGGCCCACCGGCCACAACCGCTCGCTCCACCCCTCCACATATTCGGCCCGCGCCACCTCCACACGCGCCCCAGACCCCAATCCGGTGAAGTCATCCACTTCCACCGTGACACTCCCTTCCCCCGGCCCAATAATGAGCTGCACCGGTTCGAACTCCCCTCGCGCGGCGCTCAACCGGAGCCCGCTCCGGCGCTCGGTGGGAGCACGGTCCCCCACGCTTACTTTTCGTGTACACGGAGTAGTCCACAATGGGACGCCCTCCCCCACCGGGCTCTCATCCAATAGGTAGGTATAGTCGGTGGGATCCAGTTCCACCGGCGTGGTGTTCTCGTTGTGGTTTTCTCCACCCCCACCCCCATTGTCCCCACATCCCACACCGCCCCCTGCTAAACACACCACAAAAAACGAGACCACAAGCCCTCCCGCCAAAAGTTTAAACCTCCTGGACAAACTCTCACCATGAAAAGGCCACTGAACCATGTTACCCCTCTCCATCTTCCCGGATGTCAAGAAAGCGCCAATTCGTCCCTTCTCTTCATCACTTCTTTTCAACGCTCTACTTTTTCCCAACGCTCTACTTTTTCCCAACGCTCTACTTTTTCCCAACGCTCTACTTTTTCCCAACGCTCCACTTCTTTCCATCGCTCCACTCCCTCTCTTACTTTCGCCACTTCAACTGCAAGAAGTTCCTTTTATACCATTTTTCTCACAAGCGCCTCTTTGCGGTCAAGGAGGACTAAGAAGCGGAAGCGTAGTTTTTTAGAGGTGTGGTTTTTGTAGGGTCGCGCTGAGGGCGTTTCGAAGCTCGGTTATCTGAGTTTCCAGGAGCGCGTATACAGCCGGGGCGTTTTCAAGGTTGTGCTCACGCCCCATTTTCTCCAGCCGGTAGGCAGTTGCAAAAGTGGAATGGGCTGCAAAATTTCCAACCATT
>JAABSF010000170.1 GCA_011390535.1 Deltaproteobacteria bacterium
TTCATATGGATGTAATGGATGGGAGCTTTGTTCCGAACATTACGTTCGGGCCGAAAATGGTGGAGGCGGTGCGAGCCGAGACGCACAAGCCTTTGGATGTGCATCTGATGATTGAAAAGCCTGAGCGATTCATAGAAGATTTTGCCGGAGCAGGCGCCACCGTGCTCACCGTGCATGCAGAGGCATGTCGTCATTTACACCGAGTGGTGCAGAGAATAAAAGGGTTGGGTTTGGCCGCGGGGGTCTCCTTGAATCCGGCTACTTCGTTGTCTGTGTTGGAAGAGATCGCCCCGGACATTGATTTGGTGCTGGTGATGACGGTTAACCCCGGCTTCGGTGGTCAGGCGTTTGTCGCCGGAGGGCTTGAAAAGCTCAAGCGGGCGAAAGAATTACTACAGCGCAGAAATCCGGAGGCGGTGTTGGAGGCGGACGGCGGTATAGGTGAGAAAAATGTTGAGGCTGTTGCGGCGACCGGTGTGGGCTTGATTGTAGCGGGATCCGCTGTTTTAGGCGCTAAAGACAGAGCTGCGGCTTTGGAGAACATTACCAGTGGAGCGAGACGTGGATGGACGGATGGGCAGGTGGCTTAGGGATGGATCGGCGTACGAATCCAGAAGTTATTTTTGAGTCGGATCTTAGTAATCACCGAAAAGCTGGGTGATGGGGACGTCGAGCGCAGTGGCAATTTTGAAGAGAGAGCTTACAGAGGCCGAGCTCTCCGCACGCTCAATTTGGCTCAGGAGGCTTACCGACAATTTTGTCCGGCGGGACATTTGTTTCAAGGTCAACCCACCGTTTTTCCTTAGCTCGCGAATGTTTTTCCCTATTGTAACGTGAAGAGCATCTTCTCGTCTTAGAACAAGCCCCTTTTTCTTCGCTATTCTTTGTAGGACTTCTCTGAATTCATCAATGGAAAATGGTTTTTTGATATAGGCGCTCACATTATGTTCAATGGATGCGGTCGCTGAATCAAGGGAAGGATAACCTGTGAGTATAATCACTGCGAGATCATCATCTAATTTGCGAATTTGGCTTAGGAGATCAATGCCGCTTAGCTTGGGCATCATGAGGTCGAGGATGACGACATGGTAAGTTTCCAGCTTCAGCTCTTCGAGCGCGAGCGTAGGATCGTAGATCGTTTTGACCCGGTAGCCGTCGTGAGAGAGGAAATCCTCTAAATACTCACAGACGTCCTTGTCATCATCTACGACAAGGATACTCAGTTGAGCCACGGACGATCCTCCTTGCAAGTGCTACTACAGCTTCCGGGCTCAGCCAACAGGCAAAATAAATGTTTGCCTGCCGGACAGACAGTCGGGGCGAGAGGATTCGAACCTCCGACCTTACGGTCCCGAACCGTACGCGCTACCAGACTGCGCTACGCCCCGTCGGCTGTAGCTAAGTTACGCATTACCAACTTCTTGTCAATTCAAATTCTTCGTTATTTACCTCTTTATGATGACATTAAAAAAAAATGTCATCTTTTCGGTTATGTAACTCTCCCAACAAGAACTAAGATCAGGATAACCGAAAAACGGTAATATTGAAAGTAAATTGTAAAAGACGTAATGAGTTTAACAATATTATGGGAAAAGTATTGTTTTAGCCGCTACAAAGATAGAATGAATTCAAAAATCTCCCCATGATTGGGGGATCATATAAAAGAAAAGAAGCAATTTGTATAGTTTTTAACCTAATCCGCCAAGGTGAGACTTTTGGGGGATTTGTGGCTTTTTGTAATGCTTTTCGGGTTTTTCTTTTGTGACAGTTTTTGGCCCGCCCCTTTTGATCTCCAGGTGAGAGATCCCCCCCCTTGCTCTTTTTGGACTTTTACCCTTTTTTGATTCACCGAAGGGTTGAAGTATACAATGAACCTGGTGCGACCGTTGTTTTTGGTGACTTTAAGCAAACGCGCGCCTTTGTCTTTCAAAGTATATCGGCCGGGTTTCAGCACAGGGTCCACACCGTGGAGGTCTACAACAATGCCGGGAGGATTCGCCATCCAGTAGTGGGTAATTTTTTTAGGCATTGATTTGGTCGGGAGTATAAGACTGATACTGTCGCCTTTTTTTGATAGCTGCGGCTCTTTAGTCCATCTGTTGGCGATTTCGGCTTTTTTGGCAATATTGAGAAAAGCAGAGGATGTGGTCTTTTTTTGGGGGGATGATTTTGTTTCCGCGGTTCCTGTTGATGCAGCGGTTAATGCGGACGGTTTGTCTCCACCGGAGGCTGGAAGAGCAGGAGCGAGCTCCGGGTTTTTTCCGGCTGTCGCTGTAGGCAACTCAACCGCGTGGGGGTCGAGCGTCACCTGTCTTTTTGCAGTTTGTTTCTGTAGCCTCTTGGCTTTATAGGGTGCCGATTTCTTTTGCTGTGGTTTATCGTCGCTCTTCCATGCATACAAGATGGCAGTGAGAACCACTACTATTGTAAGCCCCATTCCGCCGAAAAGGGCGATGGCCTTTCTGGAGGGGGGTTTGATTTGTGAGCGGGATCGCCGCCGGGGGTTTTTTGATATTCTGGACTTGAAATCCACTATGCCGGAGTGTTTCTGTCTCTTGGGACGACGTGGAGATATGTGCTCCACAGCTGTTGTGTCGAAAGTGTCGGGGCTGCAACTTATACCGTAAGAATGGTCTTTCGCTGGTTCAAACAGGTCATCATCATCATCATGCTCTTGAAAATCGCTGTCTTCAACATAGTCGTCTTGAACATCGCCTTCGCTTAACCACTCCTCTTCAGGATCTGTTGAAGAATTTGTTAAAGATTCTTCGTTGTAGAATGCCTGGTCGTCATAGAATGCCTGGTCGTCTCTTTGTGCTCCAGGTGGTGTGGGTTGGGTCATCTTCCAAGGTGAATTTGGTAGCTCGTCGTCTTTAAACGAAGCTGGTGGAGATGGTGGTGACGAAACAGGTGGAAGGGTTAATTCTTCCGGTGGAGAGAGCTCTTGAAACAGTGGAAGTTCTGCAACTGAGTTCTCATTTTTGTGCTCTGGTCGGATAAGTTCTGAGTCGGAGCCTTTCAGCACCAGGTTGAGAACTACCTTCAACGAGCCATCGGCGTCTGAAAGCTCTGCGTTTTTAACCATCACCTGCGTTGAGTTTTGCTCGTCTTCATTGCCTTCATGTGACAAATAGAGCAGGTTTTTGTTCTCCAGGCCTTCCAGAGGAATCTCTAAGGCCAACCCATCCGGCGTCAGCTTGTGTACATGACCCGCATATTTTTTCTTGCCACCATCAAATAAGTGCAGCCGTTCTCCTTCAACGATGAGGTCTTTATGCGCAGTAGGGGAATCATAAAACGCTTTGTAAGGAGGCAGGCCGGATAATGTTGAAGAGCTGTCCAATGCTTTTTCGTAAGCTGTTACCGGCGGTGTTTGTGTTAATGAATGCTGATCGTCGGGAGGTGTGATCTCCTCTACCGGAGCTGTCTGTGCTTTTGCCTCGTCTTCTCCGGAGAATGTCTCTGCAGAATGAGGAGCCGGTGGATGAATCGGAGAAAAACCCTCCTCCGGAGAATTTATATCATCGAAAAGCTCTCCGGGTGATTCATCTTCTTGATTCTCACTATATGACGTGTCCGGGGATTCTTCGCTCATCAGCTCTCGCTCCATGAGCTCAACATGTCTACGAACTCTCGCCGCGTCTTGCGGAGAGAGGGTGTTGAAACGGAGTCCCATGCCTGGAGGGGGGATCTGCTCCGGCGGGCCGGACCTGGTCCAGGCTACTTCTCCTTCTACATTAATTGGAGGCCCTTGATCGGGGAGGCGAAAAGTGCATTGTACGGGTGACGATAACTCCAGAGGAAAGGAACTCTTTATAAAAATACCTCCCTCGCTGAGATTCATAGATTGAAAAGTCGTTGGGGCCAATCCTTCGATTCTACATTCCACATCCACGTCCAAAGGGACTCTTGGAGGAGTGGGTTCTGCGACTTTAGGTTCCATGTTCATTCACCGCCTTTTTGTTCTCTTGTCCTCATTCTTCAGCACCGTAGGGTTCTTGGTTTGTGGCGCCGGAAGCGCTCGCCGACACTAAAGAAACATCCGCCCGGTGCTTTATTATGGATGTATCATGGGTATAAAAAGTGGGCAAAAAACATGAACTTGAGCTATTGTGGATTCCTTAATAGCCTCGAAGCTCTGATTCTGATTTCATTTGCAGAGTAATTATGGAAGAAGAGGAGTATGGAAGAAGAGAACAAGAAAATCAGGTTGACCAAGACAGTTACTGCTTCCGGGTGAGCAGCTAAACTGGGGCCGGAGGTGCTGGCCCGAGCCGTGTCTTCTCTTAATCCGAGTCATCACAAAGAGGTGCTCGTAGGCCTTGGTGGTTCGGATGACGCAGGGGTGTATCTGCTCCGAGATGATTTGGCCCTGATACAGACGGTGGATTTCCTGACCCCTGTTGCAGATGATCCTTTTGTTTTCGGACGGATAGCGGCTGCCAACGCCTTGAGTGATGTCTATGCCATGGGTGGCAAACCTATTTGCGCTATGAACCTTGTCTCTTTTCCCATTGATGAGCTTGGCGTAGAGGTTTTAAACTCGTTGTTGGCGGGTGGGCTGGAGGCAGTGGAAGAGGCGGGTTGCGCGCTCGTAGGTGGGCACAGCATCGAAGACAAAGAGCTCAAATACGGCCTGTCGGTGACGGGAGTGGTCCATCCTGAAAAAGTGCTTACAAATACAGGCGTGCGTCCCGGGGATAGTCTTGTTTTGACGAAACCACTCGGCACAGGGATTCTGAGCACGGCGCTGAAGGGCGGAATGGCCGGGCCCTATGCGGTGGAGGCAATGTATAGCTCCATGGCGGCTTTGAATAAGACGGCCGCTGAGGTTGCAGAGGATTTTGATGTGCATGCCTGTACTGATGTTACCGGGTTTGGGTTGGCCGGTCATGGGATGGAGATGGTGACCGGGTCAGGTTTGACGCTCGACATTTATGTCAAAAGGTTGCCCTTGTTACCCGAGCTGCAAAAATGGGCGGAGGTGGGATTGCTACCGGGCGGGTTGCATCGGAACAGGTGTTGTTATGAGAGTTCCGTCCAGGTGGACTCGGAGGTGGATCAGTTCTTGGTGGATGTTGTGTATGATCCTCAAACCTCGGGCGGGTTGTTGGTGTCCCTTTGTGAAGAGCAAGCCTTGAAATATGAACAAGCTTTAAAGAAAAGAGGGATCTCCGCTGCGGTCATAGGGCGTGTAGTGGATGAGAAGAGTTGGGAAGGGGTTCGTCTCACTGTTCAAGAGCGGCCGATTCTAGTTTCGAAGACCTGCTTTCCTTTTTCAAAGCCCGAGAGATAGAGGTTCAAAATTTCCATATTGAGGCGGATAGATCGACCGCTGTCCATACGAACATGTAAAAATTCTCCGTCTTCAAGCCGCTCCACCTTACACTCACCGAACTGAGGATGGATCAAGATATCACCGGGCTGAGGCTCCACGATCTCCACATTATCCAAACTTTCGTCTTCTGGAGATTCTTCTTCGGCCGGCTCTACGGTAACGGCGCGGCTCTTAAGATCTTCTTTGGAGTCTGTTCCTTTTGGGCTTGTGGAGATCGCCTTTATTTTAATCGTCTCGCTCTTTTTCTTTCCGTTGGTTTTATCGGATTCATTCATGGTCGCAGAAAGCACATCATCCCAAGAAACCTCGCCCTCTTTAGAGTCGGCGGGTTTTTTGCGCTCTGTTGTGGCTTTTGTCTCGGATTTCGGTGTTGTCTCCGCTTTTGGCTCCGACTCTTTCACTTCTTTTGCTGTGGTGGGGGGATGAACAACTGCGTCGGGTGAATCAACTTGATTGTCCGCCGCAGGAAATTCTATCTTTTCGGTCCAAAGAGACAGCCCGGTTTTTTCGTCCATGCTGCGCCTTAGAATAAGATCTTCACATGTTTGTATGGTGTATTCCACGGCAAAAACCTTCCCCGATAATAAATGCCCTCCTATAACCTCAATGCCGTTATCTGTGTCACGGGCCAAGGTCGCGTGTAGATGAAGTGAACGGACACCGTTTTTTTCAGATACATTGCCTAGGATTGTAAGAATTTCCAAATTCCCGGAAAATTTTCTGGATGGGCTGTAAGAGAGCTTTTTTTGATCGTAAGCGCATAGCTCAACATGAGATAAAGCTCCGAGAAGTCGAAGTTCGCCGCATCTAACCGAAGACTCGGAACAAACTTTTAATAGGGCCTCTTCTAAGTCGTCGCCGCGGTCAAGGCGACCAAGAATCAATCGTCCTTTTCTGCTGATACCATTGAGCAAATCTAGACCTCCTGTTTTTCTTTGGGGATTGTTTGAAAACCAATTAAGGCTACGCCACAAT
>JAABSF010000171.1 GCA_011390535.1 Deltaproteobacteria bacterium
CAGCCGGGCTCTCCAAAATGGGTTGAAGAAGTTGGGGTGTTCGTCCCAGACCCCCGGCCGGTGGTAATAAACCTGCCCCCGAGCGATAACGTTCAGCCCTTCAAGGAGGTAGGAGTTTCTTTTTCCGCCGATGGTTGTGTCCAGAGAAGCCGTGGGCCATGACCCATGCTTAAAATTGAATTTGTATTGCCATGGCTTTTTGTTCGACCCTGTCTGGAAATTCTCGTGATGCTTGTTTAAAAAGATCCATGTGCTGGGTTGCCCGTAATCCGCTTCCCTGTCAGGGTTGGGATTGAACTTGAAATATGGAGCCATGAAAAACTTGTGTTTGGATTTGTTTCCCGACTTGGTCTCAAAGGTATCGTCCACTGTAGTAGGGAAGGGAATAGGCATCACTCCTCCCAGACCGCCCGGGCCCCCGGCTGATTTCCCCGACTCACGGTATCTATAATGCTCACCGCCTTCTTCGTCGGCGTATATTCCGTCGCCCAGGTTGGTGCCTCTCACAAGGACTGCTGTGCCCGGTAGCCCCATGAACCCAAACCCGTTGGCGAGGTAATCATCCGAGGCCAGGGTGTCGGCTCCGGCCGGGTAGTTTTTAGGAGATTCTCTGATTCGCCCAACCTCCGGCCCCACCTCTCCTTCATCGACTACTTTTGTCTGCCCTTTTTTCTCACCGGCAATCACTCCAATGCCTACCGCTATAACTGTCGCGGTACGATCATATATGCCTTTTTGGTTGCGGCTTGCGTTTATCATCTCGGCCATGACCCCTTGAGCTTCTTGTATACCCTGGTCTGAGGGATCCATGCCGTATTCATTTAAGTTGCCGCCTGCCAAGTCCAAAACCAGATCCAGGAGGAACGGGTTCAGCCCCGCTCCCGAGTCGAAGACACTTCGAAACTCCAGAGAGTTCAGCACCCCGTTTAGCAAAACGTTGAACCACTTGTTTTTGGATGTAAACCCCATCTCGTCGTCGTTTGCTTGTATGAACTCATGCATCCCCGTCAAGAGGTGGGCGTTAATCAATAACAGGCGTATCAATTGCATTTGCCATATAGCATATCTGTTGAACCTGGATATGGCGTCTACTGCATAGGTTACAATCGTATGCAGGGCGCTATATAACTTTCGGGCAATTTCGGCGAAAATATCCACAATATTCACAACGACGTCTATGATTCGAGCCCCCGCACAAAATGGAACATTTGCCGGGGGCGGCAATTTGCAGCCTATGTCGTTCACGGCTTTCGCAACCTTGAGCATATCCCGCACCGTGTTTGACATGCCTACTACAAAACCGGCATAGGAGAGATAGCTCTGTAACACGAGCGCTGTGTTGTAATGCACGATCTGTGTCCGGTTGGTCAGCGCTACGAAGTTGAAGGCCCGCGCCTCCATGGCGGCCAGAGAGTAGGCTGCTGAGTCGGCTGCGTTTTGGGTGCGCATTTTTTGGTATACGGCCTGCCCGAGATTCATGGTGGCAAGCACCGCCAGGAACATGATCAGGAAACCTAGACCGGCCAACGGCAGGGCCTGCCCGTGCCGTTTTTTCATGAACTTCCTTTTGTTCCTGAAAAGTCCGAATTCTTTCTTTTTTCTATCTGTCGGGCTCAGGCTCATGACGCCCCTCCTCGATCAATGTACCCGCAGGCTTACGCGGTACGGGTTCGATTGCATTCTCATTGTATGGTGGGAAGTCAGCGGGATGAAGTAGACTTCCGCCTCATCTGCGATTTTTCCCAGTTGCCTTGTGAGTTTATCTCCGCCCGTCAAATTGGGAGTTGTTCCATCGGCCCAGAGCTGATCTGCTCCAGCCTGATCGGATGCTCTGTAGATGGAACCGTAGAGCTGTACTCCCAACCTCTGGGCGCGCCACGCCTGGTGAATGATCCAGTTGGCAAAGGGGATGCGCATCATGTAAAGATATTGTACTTCTATGGAGAGACGGGTTGAGTCCCTCCAACTGTCGCCTTGTCTTACATCATCGAAATCGATCTCCGGCTTGTTCATTGAAAAAGCACTTTTTTTGGGGCTGATGATGTTGATTGTCACCATTTGAAGATCAGAAGACCCCAGAGCGCCGGCTATCATGTTCCCCACTGTGTGATCTACAAAATTGGCGGATGCTTCCAAAACGGTATCACGGATAGAGCCCAACGGCCCCTGCAGGAGATCCGGGAGCTGGTCTAAGAGCTTGTCGGTACCTCCCTGAATTAGACCCACAGCTTCAGGCAACCTCCTGTGGAGCTGATAGAAAAGCGCCCGTTGAATTATTTGTTTCACCATTTTTTCAGGGTTGCCCAGGCTGTTTTCATCCACCAATCCTTCATAAGTCGGGAGAAGAGAGATGATGGCCGCGTTTTCCATCATCCAGCGATCAGCGTTCCACACGATCCCGGCCCGGGCCGCGTTATAAGCCGCATAATCGGTCATCAGCTTGGCGTGTTGAAGCATGGCAAGCTGCAAGACACCCAGGATCAAGAAAGTCATGAGGGGGATAACTATAGCGGACTCTACGGCGGCTTGACCTCTGCGGAACATCCCCACACGATTAACATGGTTACCACAATTAAAGAGATCTGTCGGCTGTGGTTTTGATGATAGGGATTTAACCCGAGGGCGATGGCCCTTATATGGCGCCGTATTCAATTTGGAAGCTCGATCCATGGAGACACCTCCGCCTTTATGTTATCAATATACATATAATTGAAACAAAAATCCATCGGTCAACTGGCCGCAGATCCTGATTTTGTTTTTTAATCCCTTGAAGTTGGGGTCTAATCAGACAGATTAGTGTATTACTTCCAATAGAGATCTTGACACTGTGGCAAAGGTTACATTTCAAAGTAATAAACCTGAAGAGAAAAGGCCCGTGAAAAAGTGGGCTTTGAAAAAGTGTACGGTTAGCCAAAATCAGCTGCCGAGGGCTGTAAGAGTTCCAAGAGAGTGTTATGAGCTTTAGCGATATAGGTGGGAAAATACGTCCGGGGGTAATTTACGATTATTTTTCAATTTCGGAGATCTCCGGAGAGGTGTTTTCCATTTATGGAGATTACACTGGGGTTTTGCCGAATTATCTTTTGGCGGAAGATGTTGATACTTTGGTATATGAGGTCGAGGGAGATGTGGCCGGGTTTATTCAGGTCTACTTTGATCGAGAGGAGTTGAAAGAAACCGGGGAGCTGCACGCCGATATACTCTCTGCGGCTGTTGCTCCCAGGCACCAGGGTCAAAGGGTGGGGAGCGCGATGTTCAAGCATATGTTGCAGCATCTGAAGAAAAAAAGCGCGGGGGCGGATAGAGCGGATGTTCAACTCACAGTAGCGCACACCAACACCAGGGCCATGGCGTTTTTTCGACGAATGGGATTCGAGCTTGACGGCAGGGAGCTTGGCAGGTACAGCGAAGGGCAGAGGGCGCTGGTTATGAGCCGTACTCTTTTGGAGGATTAGGAAAGAGAGACGCCGGTTAAGCTCAGTGTGTTTATTGAGGGGCGGTTAGTGGAAAAGCTAACAATAACAGGTGCTTGTGGGCTGGGGTTCATGGGGAAACCTTTACAGGAGAAATAGATGATCAAACGTTACTCCCGCCCCGAGATGGCGGATATTTGGTCTGATCTCAACCGGTATAGAAAATGGCTCGCAGTGGAGCTGGCCGCGTGCAGAGCCATGGAGAAGATCGGTCTAGTTGAAGCCGGGACCGCCGACAAGATCCAGCCCATATCAAATAAACTGGATCCCGCCGCCATAGAAGAGATCGAAACACGCACCAAACATGATGTCATAGCTTTTTTAACCCATGTGGAAGAGCTGGCAGGCCCCCCTGCCAGGTGGCTTCATCTCGGGATGACCTCTTCCGATGTTTTGGATACTGCCACCGCGCTTCAGACGAGAGAGGCGTTGGATCTCATAATCGCCCGGGCGGAGGCCCTTGAAGCCGTATTGGCCGAACGCTCGAAAGAGCACAAAGATACAGCGATGGTGGGTCGAACCCACGGGATTCATGCAGAACCCACCACATGCGGTCTGACCTTCGCCCTCTGGTGTGTGGAGATACAGAGGGATATCGAGCGCCTTTCAAGGGCGCGGGAAGCCATCTCAGTGGGAAAGATATCGGGCGCGGTGGGGACTTATGCTAATTTTCCTCCCGAGGTGGAGAGTGAGGCGTTGGCGTCTCTAGGCTTGAAACCCGAGACCGTCGCCACACAGATAGTGCAGCGGGATCGTCACGCAGAGGTGATGGCCGCGCTCTCGATAACGGCGGCGACCATTGAAAAAATCGCTCTCACTGTGCGAGGCTGGCAGAGGACGGAAGTCGGCGAGGCCAGGGAAGCTTTTACAAGGGGACAGAAAGGCTCTTCGGCGATGCCTCACAAGAGGAATCCCATTTTGAGTGAAAATCTCTGTGGCCTGGCCCGGGTGGTGAGGAGCCATATGATCTCGGCCCTCGAAAATGTGGCGCTCTGGCATGAGCGGGATATCAGCCACTCTTCAGTGGAGCGGGTGGCTTTTCCTGATAGCACAATTGTGCTCCATTTTATGTTGCATCGGGCGGAAAAGCTGGTGGGTGGCCTCGTGATCGATAAGGAGCGGATGGAACATAACCTTAACTTAACGGGTGGGTTGGTCTTCAGTGAAGCCGTGATGCTCTCTCTCATAAAGACGGGGCTGG
The DNA here is from genome assembly GCA_011390535.1 of Deltaproteobacteria bacterium. Taxonomy (GTDB): domain Bacteria; phylum Myxococcota_A; class Polyangia; order HGW-17; family SLPX01; genus SLPX01. The sequence goes on from JAABSF010000171.1 coordinate 4,675, forward strand.
GCAGACAGGCTGCATACGAGATGGTGCAGCGTTGTGCCATGGCAGCTCATGACAGCCGCGGAGCGTTGTCTTTCCGAGAGGCCCTGCAACGCGATGAAGACGTGGTGGGCCGGCTCTCCATGGAAGGGGTCGAAAAACTATTTGACCTGCGACATCATCTTAGACACACAGATGCCATCTATGCTCGAGTGTTTAAGGGCTGACTCGGAACCCTTAACCATCGCGGAACCCGTAACAAAAAACCCATGAAAAAAGAAACACGAGAAGCTCATGAGTAAAGGTCTCGAAAACAGCGACGGAAACGAAAAATCAATCGATCGAGAGTTGATCAAGAGTATGTTGGGTAAAACCCTTGATAAGGTCGATTTGCCTCAACTCGGCGGACTTCAAAGGGGCAAGGTCCGGGATTGCTACATAAAGGGTGACAAACGTTATCTCATAGTCACGGACAGGGTGTCGGCCTTTGACGTGGTTTTGGGGAGCATTCCCATTAAAGGGCAGGTGCTTAACGCCATCTCGGTTTTTTGGTTTGACCTGACCAAGGACATCGCTCCCAATCATGTGCTGGATGTTCCCGATCCTAATGTGTTGGTGGCCGAGGAGTGCCGGCCGCTGCCGGCTGAGATGGTAATGCGAGGTTACCTCACCGGCTCCAGCGAAACATCTATATGGCGGGCCTACGAGAGGGGAGACAGAGAGTTTTGCGGCCACCGGCTTCCGGAAGGCATGAAGAAGCATCAGAAGCTGGCGACACCTTTGCTCACGCCTTCCACCAAAGCGGAGCAGGGTGATCATGACAGGTCCGTTTCAAGGAAAGAGCTTATCTCTGTGGGGAATATAACCGAAAAGCAGTTCGATGAAATGGAAGAGTATTCAAAAGCGCTCTTTGCTTTCGGGCAGAAGAAGGCTGCTGAAAAGGGGTTGATACTGGTAGACACAAAGTATGAGTTCGGCGTAAATAGGGCGGGTAAAATAGTTCTGATTGATGAAGTGCATACACCTGATTCTTCGCGCTATTGGTATGCAGACGATTATGACCAACGACACGCGAAAGGCTTGGATCCCCGATCCCTCGACAAAGAATTTGTAAGACGTTATCTGCGTGAAGAAAGAGGTTTTACCGGTGATGGGCCTGCACCGGAGCTCCCGGAAGATGTAGTGATTGAGGCGGCATATAGATATTTGAAGTTGTACAGTGAGGTCACGGGTGAGATATTGCAGCCCGACACCAGAGACCCTCTTTCGCGGCTGAAAGCGAACCTTGGAGTAGAGTAGCCGGGTGAGCTGTAGAGCTGCTGAATAAAGTGTTTTGCATAATTTGCTCTATTGTCGGAATAGAAATGCGGAATAGAAATGCGAAATAGAATTTCGGAATCGCGTAGTCGGAAACGCGTAATTGGAAACGCGTAATCGGAAACGCATAGTCGGAAACGCGTAGTCTAATAGAGAGGCCGGTAATCAATGTGCGGTATTTTTGGAATTTTCGGGCATCCCGAAGCGGCGAACATGACATATCTGGGGTTGCACGGCATACAACACCGTGGGCAGGAATCCGCAGGGATAGTCTCTGCACATAAGGGTCGTCTTTATACCTTTCGTGATATGGGGCTGGTGGGAGATATCTTCACATCCAAAC
>JAABSF010000172.1 GCA_011390535.1 Deltaproteobacteria bacterium
CGCGGACAGATCTATGCTTAAGTACATGCACAAGGAAGTCGTTATTGTGTACGATCCCAAAGATTTGTCCGTTTCCCGTTTTCTTGTCGATATAAGCATTATCAGGGAAGTGATTGAATATATAAGCCTTTTTGCCCCTGTGCGCAGGACTCTTTGTGTTGTGGTCATGAATATGACGGTTGTTTTCGGAAAAACTATCTTCTGCGGGACAACAGACTCACAACAGACTCACAACAGACTCACAACAGACTCACAACAGACTTACAACAGACTCAATTTAGGAAGGGTTTGAATATGCTTAACTTAGGAAGGGTTTGAATGGTTCATTCTAGTTTACAACAACCAAGTTTATAACAGCAGTGAATTGCCGGATTGGATTTTGTGACACGAAGAATTTGTTGCATGCAAGGTGCTGTCTTGTTAAAGGGAAAGACGATCATGTATATAGTGTTGAAATCATCGGTAGTGTGAGGCTCCCGGTGAGACCTTTGGTGAGACAAGAGAGGAATAGATGCATCCTACTCCACAAGATGTCGGCTGGATTGAGGTGGTGGTCGGCTCCATGTTCAGCGGGAAGACAGAGGAGCTTATTCGACGGTGCCGCCTGGCACAGATTGCGAAACGTAAGGTGATGATCTTCAAGCCGGCTATGGACAACAGATTCGCCACCACCGAAATTGTGAGTCGCGCGGATGTGCGGTTGCCCTGTCGTTCGGTGAACAGCTCACAGGATATCTTGGAGATCGCTGAAGATGCTACGGTGGTGGGGATTGACGAGGCTCAGTTTTTTGATCGCGGCCTGGTCAAGGTGTGCGAGCATTTGGCGAACCGGGGCAAGAGGGTAATCGTGGCAGGGCTGGATCAAGATTTTCGAGGTGAGCCGTTTACTTTGGTGGCCCGTATGATGGCGGTGGCAGAATACGTCAAAAAGGTTTTGGCTATCTGTGTGGTATGTGGAAACCCGGCTAATCGCAGCCAGCGTATAGTCGCTTCTACATCTCGTATAGTTGTGGGTGATACGGATGTTTATGAAGCTCGTTGCCGAAAATGTTTTGTGCCGGATACTCCGGGGCCTCACCAAGAGGCGCTCCCCTTAAATAGTGAGAGTGCCAGGGGAGGACATTCAGAGATCTCCAGGGTGCCCGAGGCACCGGAGGTGTGTGCTGAGGCACCTGAGACATTTGCGGATCCTGAGAGAAAATAGATAGAATAGATAAAATAGAGAGAAGAGGTCTTGAAATGAAAAGTCCGGAGGGAGAGCAGGACTGGAGAGGTTTACAGGATTGGAGAGTTTTAAACGAAACTCTCGAAGAAATAGAGGGCCCCGGGTTGCTGGATTTGGAGACATGTACCCAAATTTTGGAAACTGCGGGGATAAAGATTGTCCTTTGGAGGCTGGTGGAGTCCGGACCGAGGGAGCTGGACAAAGTTTCGGGGGATTTGGACAAAGCTTTGGGGGAGCTGGACAAAGCTTCGAGTGAGCTGTCTTTTCCGTTGGTAATGAAGATTGATTCACCGGATATTACTCATAAATCTGATGTGGGCGGTGTAATTACCGGGCTGACCGACAAGGGCGAGGTTCGGCGTGCTTACAATGAGATGATGAACCGTGTTCGGTTGGAGCGCCCCGATGCAAAGGTTCGTGGTGTGACATTGCACGAATTTGCGGAAGGGGTGGAGTTGGTTTTGGGGATGTCTCGTGATCCGCAGTTTGGGCCGGTTGTGATGGTGGGTATGGGAGGAGTGTTTGTGGAAGTTCTTCAGGACTTGGCCTTTCGCATTGCACCCTTTCCTCGCGACGAGGCGCTGGCGGCACTGGATGAGTTGCGCAGCAAGGAGATTCTGGGAGGCTACAGGGGTGGTTACGTTGTGGACGCGGAGCTGGTAGCCGACGCCATGGTAGCCCTGGGAGATCTCGCCGTGAAAGTTCCGGCGATAAAAGAGGTGGACTTGAACCCCATGATGGCAACCGGGAGTAGGGTTGTAGCCGCTGATGTGCGAATAGTTAAGGGAGCTTAGGGCCTGTGCAGGGATGACTTGATCGTTCAGACAGCCAATTCATCCCCCCGGCTGCGTTGCTCGGGTGTGTTGGGTTGTTTTCTTTTACTCCAATTTGTAAAGGTTTTTGAAAGATTCGGTTATGTGCCGGCGGTACAGAAAGAACACCACAATAAAGAGGGTTTACAAGGAGGCAACTAATGGGAGCGGATAACTCTGAGTTGAGATTAAATAATCTCTTTCGAATGATTCAGATAACGACTCATACAATGACTCAAAATCTGGTTCATACAATGACTCAAAATCTGATTCATAACATGACTCATAGACGGATCCTTTGCAGGGTTGTTATTGCGATTTTTGCCGGGGCGATTTTTTTAGGGCCACCGGCTGCTTGGGCTGCTCCTTCAGGTGGAGGAAAGATGTTTTTTAATAGAAGCATTTTTCGCAAAGGGCGGGAGGTGATTTACGAACAGGATTTCAGCCGTATCACGGTCCCTATCAGTAGCGAGGCTCGAGTCAAACTTCGGTTAACCCCTTTTTTGGAACGTAAAGGATTGAGAGTGGAGTCGGTTCAAGAGATCCCCGACAGAGGTGTCGGCGTTGTTACCATGGGGCCTGTATCATCGTTGCAGTCGACCCCTGATTCTTCCATAAGGTTTTTTAAAGATTTAGCGAAAGCCGCAGGAGTTAAGTGGGTGGGGCCGGTGTTTTTCAAGGGCCGGGCCGTTACCCTTCCTACAGGGAGGCTTTGGGTCTATTTTCCGTCAAACACTCCCGGTGATGTGGTCTTGCGGGAGTTGAAAAAAATGGGGCTGAAGAGGGACGAAGATTTGCCCTCCTCTACAAGAAAACTTGTTGCAGCCGTTTGCGATAAGTCCTGTGGAGATATAGTTGAAACGGCGCGCACTCTGACGGATGGTCGGGCGGCGAAAGCGAGCAAAGCGAGCAAGCAAACCACCAACAGAGTCTTGGAGGTGGTGCCCGAGCTCATGAGGCGGTTCTACTCGAGGATGAAACCTACCGACACTTACTATGATTTGCAGTGGTACTTGAACAACACTGGTGACAATGTGACCGCCGCTTTCAGTGGTCAGAGCATACCAGGGACTCCCCTCGCCGATATCGGGGCTGAGGCGGCGTGGGATGAAACCACCGGTGATCCTTCGGTGATCATCGGAGTAATCGACACCGGGGTGGACTGTGGGCATCAGGAGTTTGCGGGAAAATGCTTGGATGGATTGAACGCGATTACTAATGAGCCGGATGGCTCGCCTCCTGATCCTGATGTGGATATGGGGGCCGGACATGGTTCATCCGTTGCTTCGGTGGCCGCGGCTGCAGTGGACGGAGAGGGAGTGGTTGGTGTCTGTCCTGATTGCAGGGTGGTTCCCATAAGGTTGATAGAAAAAGCCACTTTTCTTACTGATGCGATGATTCTGAATAGTTTTACACATAGTGTCGATGAAGGGGCGGGCATAATCAACAACTCCTGGGGCCCGGCGGCTGAGGGGTTTTATATACCGGTTTCGTCGGGCGAGCTGGAAGGATTTGAGTACGCTGCGACCAACGGCAGGAATGGTTTAGGGACGCTTGTGATCTACGCGGCTGGAAACGCAAACCAGTCTACCTCATATCTGGGACACCTCCAGTCGACTTTTTCAAACGTCATCGCGGTGGCCGCCAGTGATCAATTCGACATGAAGAGTGAGTACAGTAATTTCGGTGAGCATATCACTCTGTGTGCTCCATCCAGCGCGGTTTATCTTAACCCGGCTGTCTATGCCGCCGAGATATTAGGCAACGGAAACGTGGAGGGGGACTATACATCCAGTTTCGGAGGCACGTCTTCGGCCGCGCCGGTAGTCTCAGGTATTGCGGCCCTTGTTTTAACTCTCGCTCCGGAATTGACTGCGACAGAGCTGAAAGAGGTCTTGATCGCCACAGCCGATAAAATCGATCCCGACGGCGGCCGCTATGACGGTGATGGTCACAGCATTAAATATGGATACGGCCGGGTCAACGCTTTACGCGCCGTGCTCTATGCGCAAGGTTTGGATGATCGCCCGTGGTGTGCCGATCCTGCGCCGGTTGATGATTGCGAAACTCATTTTGATGAAGATTGTGATGGGTACATAAACACTGGGTGTTTTGTCTCTCCGGTGATGGGGACACCTTGTGCCGACCCTGCTTCTTGTGGAGCCGAGGCATACTGGGAGTGTCCGCAATCCGGTAAACAGCGGGGTTTATGTACATATGATTGTACGGAGCAACCATGCCCTCCGGGGAGCACCTGTGTGGACGGTAAATGCAGCCTTGAATGTGGTGACAATAACGAGTGTCCTACGGAGTTCGTGTGCAGTGACGACGAGCTGGGGATCTGTCTTCCTTCCTGCAGCTCCAATGAAGATTGTTCGGATGAAGAGTACTGCGACCTGGATGCTGAGATCTGCAAGCTCGCCACAGACGGTAAGGTCGGCTCCAGATGCAATGAGTCTGAAGATTGTGAGTTTGGAGGATTTTGTCTCAGCGAGATGATGGGGTTTCAGGGCGGCTATTGCACCCGTTCATGTTCCGGAGACGATGACTGCGACGGGGCTGATCGATGTGTGTTTATTTCGGGGTATGGCAGCTTTTGTTACAAGGGATGTAATCTGGATGGAGATTGCCGCGAAAACTATATTTGCCAACAGGCCGGCCCCCGGGCGGGGACGTGCTACAAGTTTTGTGAACGGGATGATCACTGCACAGGTGGTGATCCCGACTGGGAGGGTATAGTCTGTGTGGTGTCCACCGGGAGATGCATAGACGAGAGAGAGCCTGATGCAGGCGTTCCCGACGCTGCAATCATTGACACAGGTGTGTCGGATTCGGATGCAGGCGATCACCCTGATGGGGGCGTCGATGCTTCTACCGGCGATGGTTCTTCAGGCGATGGAGGGTGCGGATGTAAAGTTGTATCTTCAAAAAAATCTCCCGGAAGCAAGCTGCCTTTTGTTCCAGGAATCTTGATGTCCCTCACATTTCTTGCGTTTATCTCCCGCCGACGCTTCATCTCTTGAGCCGAACGAGCCTAAAAAGAAAATGACACAGGCTTGAAGGCGATTGGTGTTCCGAGCGCGCCTCAGGACTTCAGAACCGGCTTCTTTTTACGAATCCACTCAGCAAGTGATCTTGTCGCTTGACTGGTAGTTAATTTTAGCACCCCACTTTGCAAAGATGGATTGGCGTACGAATCCCGAAGTTATTTTTGAGTCGGCCCTTAATCACATAACGGTTGAATTCACCGGCGCGCGATCACGCGCGTCCGGTGCAACGGCTGGTTGTGCAAGTTTTGTTTTTGATGATTTTCTTGGTTAGTGCGCATTTAGTTCTTTTTCAATACGCTCGGCAAGAAAGATTTTTAAGAGAGATTGATATGGAACATCTCTTTTGTTTGCTAGAAGTTTAAGTTCCTCAATCATAGTTTCCGGTAGACGCAGGGATATTTTCTTAACTGATGGTTTAAGGTTAGAAAATGTTATTTTTTCTGCTTTATCCCAGTTAATGTAGTCTGTGGAGTCATGAGTCGCCCAAAACTCTCTTTCTTCTTCTTCGTTTTTGAATTTTGGTATTTGTTTACTCATTACTGTATACCTCCTTTTCTTTTCGACTCATGTCTCTTGCTGAAATGACACGAATGCGTTTGCTTCTAACAGTAAAGACAATGAATAAGGTTCTTTTTGAGTCGGTTCTACCAAGAGCATAAAATCTTTTTTCTACTTCTGAGTGCTTTGTATCGTCTTGAATTATTATTGGCCTATTAAAAAATAGTTGCTCGCATTCAGCAGGGCTGACTTTATGTTTGAGCCAATTCTTGTTTATATTCCCCTCATCCCACTCAAAACCTTCACTTTGGGTTAGAATTTTCTTGTATATCTTATTCATGTATTAAGTATATATATGGGATGCACAATGATCAAGTCGGATTTTTTTACTGCACAACGCCGTTGTTCAGTTGAAATCACAGGGTTGAAAAAGGGCGGATAATGGTTGGGTGGTTTCCCGCTGGAGACCGGTGGTAAGCCGAGTTCTGTTCTTCGCGGGGTTACCCCCAACGAAGCGGCGGTCATTCATCTAGGCCCTGAGTTGCCCCAGGGCTCGAGCGACGACCTGGAGAAATAGGGGAGAGCCGCCCCGGTCCGGTGAACCGGACCTTCTCCTTCTTGTCTTGCTCCGGGTGGGGTTTGCCGTGCGACCTCCGTTACCGGAGGCCCGGTGCGCTCTT
>JAABSF010000173.1 GCA_011390535.1 Deltaproteobacteria bacterium
GCTGATGGTTCAATCACATTCTCTCATAGAAGAGGGCCTGAACGATCTCCACAAGCTCATGCGCATGAGGACCCGCCCTAAAATTCTCCTGGCAAATGACTATGAGAGAGCGGAAAAATTGTTTTCAGATTATTCAGAATACATCTTCGCGCTTGTCACTGATGTGCGGTTTCCGAAAAACGGCGCTGTGAAAAGTAGAGCAGGCTTTGACCTTGTCAAAGAAGTTCAAAAAGTAAAAGGAACTGATTTTCCTGTCCTAGTCCAATCATCCGAACCTGAAAACGCAGTCATCGCGAAAAATCTCGGAGTCACTTTCGCCGATAAAAATTCTGATACTTTTCTCGGTTCCTTGCATGATTTTCTCCAGCAAGATCTCGGGTTCGGAGATTTTGTCTTTCGAATGCCTGATGGCAGAGAGGTGGCAAGAGCCCGCAGCATGTACCAGATGGAGAAAATCTTTGGAACCGTACCAGGTGAATCCCTCATGGAGCATGCACGCAAAAACCACTTCTCCCGGTGGTTGATGGCCCGAAGTATGTTCGATCCGGCAATACAACTCAGAAGGCAAAGTGTTAAGGATTTTGCATCTACAGAGGAGCTGCGAAAAACTCTTTTATCTCTTTTGCGAAACAGTAGGTTGGAAGATGAAGAAGGCACGATCATAGACTTTCAAGCAACCGGCACCCCTTCCGAGAGTCCATTTATCCGGCTGGGCGCAGGCTCCATAGGAGGCAAAGCCAGAAGCATTGCTTTTGCTAATACGACAATATGCAGACATGAAATAGAGCATCAGTTCGGCGGGCTGAGTATTCGAATCCCAAAAACAATCGCCATCGGCAGCGATGAGTTCGGAAGGTTTTTGGACACAAACCCACGGCTTCAAAGTTTCATAAAGCTGAAAGATGAGACAACTGCCGAAGACTATCAGAAACAACACCTTGAGCCTGAAACCGGCCCAAACAAAAACAAGAATGAAGACGCGAAGAGATTTAATGATAGAGACAAATCCAAGCTCTACGAAGAAACTCTCATAAAAAGCTTCTTGGAAGGCGAACTACCCGTGCCTTTCGTAAAAAAGCTTCGGTTGGCTTTCGGCGAAATAACCGGCCCAGTCGCCGTCCGTTCATCCAGCCTTTTGGAAGATTCACATTTTCAACCATTCGCCGGGATATATTCCACCTACATCCTCCCCAACAATCACGGATCCAAAGAGGTCCGCTTCCGAGAACTTACCCGCGCAATAAAAGCTGTCTACGCTTCCACCTTTTCTCGAAACGCACGTGAATACATCTCTCAAACCCCTCATAAGCTGGAAGAAGAGCGCATGGGAGTGGTTATTCAAGAGATGGTGGGGCAACAACATGGAGATCTTTTTTATCCAATTATCTCAGGGGTCGCGCTGGCTCATAATTATTATCCCCGAGGTTATCAAAAAGCGGAAGAAGGTATCGTTATGGCCTCTTTGGGCCTGGGGCACACAATAGTGCTTGGTGGGTCCGCGCTACAGTTCTCTCCTTCCACTCCTCAGCTTCTCCCTCAATATGCTTCTCCAAAGGATATGGTAAAACACTCTCAGACAAGCTTCCTGGCATTAGACATGAACAAATCCGTTGTAGACTTTTTGGAGGGTACAGAGTCATCTCTTTCCCAACAGGGGCTGGAGAGAGCGGAAAAAGACGGCAACCTGGATATGGTGGGCAGCGTCTACGACCCGGCGGGGGACAGGATCAGAGACAACTTCAACCGCCCCGGACCACGGGTGATATCTTTTAACAATATCCTCAGATGGAATGCCATCCCCCTCGCCCCTGCATTGGAAGAGATCCTCAAACTTTTTCGCCACGGCATGGGATGCCCTGTGGAAATCGAGTTCGCCGTTGACCGGGGAGATTACGCCCGCAGTGTCCCAAGAGGGCATAAACGCCGTGAACCATGCTTATACGTGCTCCAGGTTCGTCCCCAGGCCCGGCTTGTTTTTCATGATCACATAAAAACCGAAGGTTTTCCAAAAGACCAAATCCTTTGCCACACACAACACGCTCTCGGACACGGGGTTATAGATACAATAAAAGATATCGTATACATAAAGAGCTCGACAATCACCTCATTCGACACCCCAAAAGCCGCCGGCGAGGTGGGAAAAATAAACAAATCCCTTAGAGCCGAAAAACGCCCAAGCCTTATAATAGGCCCGGGACGCTGGGGAACAACCGACCCCGGCCTTGGGATCCCTGTACAATGGGGAGATATTACATCAGCTAAAGTCATCATAGAAACAGATTTTAACGACAAAACGGTAGAGCCCTCTCAAGGCTCCCATTTCTTTCACAACATAACATCTTTTCAGATCGGTTATCTGACCCTGACCGGCTCAGAAAAAGAACCCAACAACGCTCCATCCACCCAAGACGATTTCTCTCCCCCCAACAAAGCGTATCTGGACCGAATATGGCTTGACTCTCTCCCGGCAACTCAAGAAACAAAGTTTGTCCGTCATGTCCGCCTAGCCCACCCTCTGCGAGTATTAATCGACGGCCTCACCGGCAACGCCACAGTGATAAAACCCGAATGACCGGCAATGAAATCAACCAAACATATGTCTGAATAAAAACCATATACTATCGGGTTTTTCCTTTTCGATGCTCTTTATCATGGCAAATGTTACAGAGCGTCTTCAAGTTCCTTTCGTCGTTCTCGCCACCCTTTGCATGATGCTTGATGTGGTGCAATTCCAAGTGTCGAGGATCGGAAGGGTTCCATTCCTCATATGTCCATCCACATCTCTTGCACTTGTACCCGTCACGCCGCAGTACTTCTCTGCGAATATCGTCGGGGATATTCCTATCATGTTTAGGACTTTGTCTGTCGTCCTGTAATACATATATACCAACTCCCAGATCTGGGCGTCCGGTGGATTTTGTCACTATTTTCCATCCATGCTCCGTACGAAGCTCTCGTACACGCCGTGCCCATTCAGTTTTATCCCCGGCAACGTAACGCAATTCTTCATTTGTAACACTGAGACCAACATTAGCCTTGAGGAACTTGAGAATCTTTTCGCGCACTGATCCGCTCTGTTTTCGAATTTCATTTGCAACATTCCAGCGATGCGCTGCGTCACGATCTTCTTTGGTACTAAGCAAGATGTACTCGTTAGGTCGCATGGTCTTGAGTTCTTCCGGCGCGTCATCTGCTTCTTCTTTGCACATCTCTTTTACAGTAACACCACTCACGATTGCCCATCCGAATTGCACACGCAACTCGCGCACTCGCCGTGCATATTCTTGAATACCCGATACAACAAGCAATTCTTCGCTGTTAATGATTGTGCCCGGATATTGCTGAAAATAGTACAATATCCTGTCTCTTGCAGCCGAAGCATACTCAGCCGGAATCAACGCCTTACCCAATTCTCGCATCCCTTGAAAAACCGGAACCAAAGCAAGTACTTTCGTCCGGAGTTCACCGGATCGAAGCTCTGATTCGAAATTTTTGATCAAATCAGCAACCTTCTGTCGTATGATTTCGGGGTTAATCTGCTTTGCCTTCAGTCGTTTATCATTCATAAAGGAACCTTTTGAGCTTCCTTAATAATTGCTCAGGCTTGCGGGTTTCGCACTGCCACACAACAAGAACTTTCCATCCCATGCGACGCAGTTTTTTTTGGAATCTCTTGTCTCTGATGATGTTCTCATCCAATTTCTTGTTCCAGAAGCTCGTGTTTGTTTTCGGTCGTTTTGACCTTTGACATCCCTTATGCCCATGCCAAAAGCAACCATGCACGAAAATAATCTTTCCGTGTCGAGGCAACACAATATCCGGATTTCCCGGAAGATCACGTCGGTGAATTCGAAAACGAAATCCCATCCGGTGAACGAGTGATCGAACAAGTTTCTCCGGTTTTGTGTCACATCCTTTGACGCGACTCATAATCCAACTTCGCTTATCCCTGCAAAACACATCCGTCATATCCATTAACTGTTTTTCATGCTCAGAAGTAAATACACAATATCCGCCACGCGTGCTGCTAAAATAGGCGGCACCGCGTTGCCGATTTGCCGAGCAATCTCTATCTTTGAGCCCGTGAAAATAAAATCGTCCGGAAAGGATTGTAACCTCGCTGCCTCACGATGAGTTATAGGCCGGTGTTGTTCGGGATGAAGATAACGTCCTTTTTCCGGCTTGAAAAATTCCGTGCGAATTGTAAATGCGGGACGATCCCACCACAGCCGACCGAATAGATCCGTTCCGCCGCTTTTCTTGCGAATCCAGCAGTCCGGCGTGAGCTCAGGCGCACGCTCTTGAAGATCGAACCGGTTCATGCCCTCTTCAGGGATCGACTTATATCTGGCGATGCTCATAGGGGTCGGTGAACGTCCGAAATGGATATCAAGTGGCGGATCCACGTTACGAATAGCTGTTCCTTTCGGTTGCGGAAGATCTGCGATAGCATCACGCACCGTACGCCATTTTGCTGCGCAAGGAAGATACCCTTTACCATCGGCTTGAATAAAAGAAGTCTGCGCGCCGTTCTGTCGCGGATCGAAGTTAGTCTTCCTCGGCGGAAACACTTTGGAAGGATCGAAAAAATTACATCCGACGATAAATGCACGACGGCGTGTTTGTGGTACGCCGTAGTCCGCCGCACAGAGAATTTCGCTCTTACACTTAAAACCCATCTTTTCCGCTTTACCAATAATCTCCCCATGTTCTAAGGAGCCGAGAAGCTGAGGCACATTCTCCATAACGAAAATCCGTGCTTCGGATCGCTCGACAACCTCAAGAAACTGCCGCCAAAGTTGCTTTCGAGGATCTCCCATTCGGTTCTTGTTAAGAAGACTGAATCCTTGGCAAGGTGGGCCGCCTATAACAATATCGGCGAGTGGAATCTTTGTGCTTTGATCGTTGAGAATGTCTACAATATCGCCCGAAACACAGTGGTTACCAAAATTTTTGCGATAGGTACTCACGCAAGCATCGTCAAAATCGTTTGCCCATACAGAATCAAACCCATGTCCGCAAACCTTTGAAAACCCAAGAGTCATTCCCCCGGCTCCGGCGAATACGTCGATCAGTCGGTATCGTTTGGACTTTCGACCGAGAATTCCTCCGCTTCTAGCTTCATAGACTCTCTGCTCTTCTCGTACAAGCCACTTGGCATCTTTTTCGTTTTTGTATTCCAACTTTCACCTTTCGGTTTTATCCGTCATTTTTTATGATCACATAATTTCGGCGAATATGAATGGGCTTTTTTGAAAATTCGGCAAAAAACTTATTCAATAATCTCAATAATGTCATGGGCTTGTCTGATTTACACCAACTCGATTATATTTCCGCAAATGACATGGGAGTTCTATTTTCTCTTCATCAACGTCACGTGGCATTTTCATGTACTACCAATCTTATTTTATGAGCAGCCCGGAATACAGCATTCCTTCTCTCATCGGCTCTATAAATAAAAGTGATACCGTCCACTGTCCATGAAATCTTGTCCCATTCCATGAAATTTAATTACTTATTCCACCTATGCATGAAATACTGTTACAAATAAACATAATTCATGAAATCTCATACCGCTGTACAACAGAGGGCGTGTCTTCCACCAATGTGAGGATTTGAAATGACATCGTTTAAAAAAATATCCGTATTATGGCAAATTTTACAGAGCGTCTTCAATTTCCTTAGTCCGCCGCAAAGAGGATTTCGCTCCTACACGCAAATTCCATTGCAACTATCTCTTAACGGAAATCACAAAATCATTTATATACATAAATAAAATATTTCAGCCGAAAAACAACTCGGCCGATCTTTGGACACGATATTTGTCCAGACTGTCTTTGTTTAAAAACCAATAAACGGACCGCCGATATTACTCCAGGAGCCGCCGGTGGATTGTCTGCTCATACACGCACCGCGCATGCGGCCGCACTTCAATCAAATCATGGTCATGCCCGCCGGGTTGTTTAGCTTGGCGGATATATTGGATCAAAACGGTTTCAAAGTGCGCATCTTGCATCTAGGCCTCATGCAAAGCCATGACAACGATTTTGATCCGGCCGCCTACCTCACACGCCACCGCCCACCGATAGTTGGTCTTTCCCTGCATTGGTTCTACTCGGCGGCGGCAATCGACATGCACAAAAGCGCTTGTGCGGACGCAAAAAACCTTTCTTTTTCAACAAGAATTTCATTGTCCGCGATTTGTTGAACGCCGCCGGTTACGGCATCAAGACCCTTCGTATTTCTTTTGATCCCGACC
>JAABSF010000174.1 GCA_011390535.1 Deltaproteobacteria bacterium
TAGTATCTTGTGCAACCTCCTGTCCAAGAAGCTGTTATCACGGCAAGAAGACACACGCACGAAACTCGGAACAAAGCTCTATGCTCTCTCATGGCGATTCCCCTCCTCTCTTTTTTTGGGGCTGGTTAAAGATTTTCAAATCAGCAAAAAGCTATTAACTTCAAAACTTTTTATTCAAGAGAAAAATACTCTATGCCGCGGGTTGGGTGATCAAGTGCATCCTCAGGGGAAAGATCAAAACCCAACATAGGCGGTGCCAAACCGGCCGTCGAATATGGATTCTCCTGTGGGCCTCCCAGCCAATAGGGATAAAAACCGAACCCTCCCCACGGCCACAAAACAGCACGCCGGGTCTCCAAGTCATAGACGGCGAGGTTACCACCCTTCCCAAGCCCGCTTTGCCCCAAAGCTCCGGAGCCGCGCACCCAAAGAGCATGTTTCGTCACCGTCAATGAAGGCCCAACGGGGATTGATGCACTTTGAAAAGTTTCACCATTACTGCTGGGAAGCCATCGCATCTGATAGTTCACATACCACCCGTAGTTGATGTCTACGCCCGGATCACTTCCGGGTGTTGTATATGACTGGGCGCTCCATTGCCCCTCAAAGTCGTCTATGTCATCGCCTGCATAGTCCGGATGCAACCCTGGGGCCTCCCCTTGAGACAAATCTATGGGCAGAGCCATATATCTGTTGAACGTCTGCCTTAACTCGGGCTCCGTGATCCCGCGTCTGATGTAAAAATGTATGGAAGATTTTACCTGAGGCAACGCCCAAAGTGTTTGGGAATCAGGAGACAGCGCGAAAGAATTGAAAGCCTTGCCAAAAAGGGTGGCGTCCAAACCTTGAAGAGTTCCTGTGGCCGACATATCCACCTCTTCTCCCGTGGCGGTGTCGAATGCCTTTATCTCAAGGCAACCACCCAAGAAAACCAACACCCGCCCATCATGGAATTGAGCCGTTGTTATCCCCGCCCAAGGAGATGCATCATCACCGCAGAGCACCTCGTCGTCTTCGTTCACATATGATTGTCCAACCTCAGGTCCGACATAGTATTCATAATCACCAAGGCTCTGTAGGTCCGGCGCGCCGGTATCCTCATCAAATTCGGCCACAAAAACGCAGTGTGCTCCCCGGCATGGTTCGGGAGCGGCGCCGGAGGTGGATGTGCCTGTAAAGCTCATATAAAGAACAGCTCCGTGGGCGGCAAAATCATCAATACCATATTGCAACAGAGCATCATCCTGGCCGGCGAGATAACCAGCTGATACATCGCCGTCAACAAGGCCGCTAACTTCGGCATACCATATTCCCTCATCAGCGGCTGCTTCATTTGTGTTCATCCTGGATGCTGAAGCATTCGTTATCCACAAATAACCTCGATCGCCTTCTCCGGCATGATACAAACCTCTGCAAGGCATGTGATTGTCCGTGCCGGGAAGCATTACGCGACGGCCTCCATGCAGCTGCGTTCGCGTCTCGACGTCAAAAGGAACAACATAGCCGGCGCCGCCTTCGGAGGAATCATCAAAAAGCAAAAACACCGTACTCCCAGGCCCTCGAACCATCCCGCATACCGTACCGGCCAAGGGTTGATCACCTGTATCTTTCATTTCAAATCTGTAACTTCCGCTACCCTCGGCGGTCTCCACTACCGAATGTGTGTTCAAATCAACAAGCCTGACGCCGTCTTCAACAGCCACAGCTATCAAACCATTCTCCGATACCGGATCAGGGGAAAGATCCCGCTCATGTACATGCTGCATACGAAGGGTATCCAGAGCTGTCTCTTCATCATCAACCAAGGTCACCTCCATGGGCATCGGCAAAGGATTGACGCCCGGAGATGGTTCAACCTCCTGATCACTCAACATAATGTCCAGCTCGCTGACCGCTCCTCCCCACGCGGTCTCCTTTGTGTCAAACCCATCATCCCAACCATATCCCATTGCGCGGGATAGCCCAGTATCAGCGAACACCATAAACAAGTAAGTCCCTTCTGGAAGTCCAGTGGCCACAATATCCGGACCAAAGCTGTTTTGAATAGGATCTCCGCTTGTTTCGCTCTCTTGAATCTCCCTCAGCAAAACTGGATTTTCGCAAAAAACATCCGCCAAATCGCAAAGCATTATAACCAGGCGCGTGTCCCGGAAATCTTCAGAAGCTGGTGTATAAACATTATTGTCAATATATGCCTTCCAGGCATTCCCTACGAACTGCCCACCTGCATTCGGCCCCCAAGTAGGTGTGAAGCTGAGAGACGCATTTCCTTGGAGTCCTGTATCCGGCAAAACCGTGGAGTCCGGCAAACCTCCATCATCTGTTTTACCACCACCACTGTCTCCACAACCAACACAAAGAGTGATCAAAACAGTCGAGATCAAAAAAGCCATAAAACCAATCTTCAAACTCGACCCCTTCGGAATGAATGCCTGTAGTAATCTCATAATCGTTCTTCCTCCAATAGTAAAAACAACCTACTGTTATAAAAACGCAAAATCTTTCGGCCACGCCCTCGAGCTGTCCAATAATGGATGCATAATAAAGAGGGCGAAAAGCTATCCAACCTCCGCCCAATTTCAATCTCACTGCAATATACTCTGTTTATGTGTGATCACCAAAAACAAAAACAAACAAAATCAAACAAAAACAAACGAACTCAAACGAACTCAAACAAAAACAAAGCTGTTTTTTTTGAGATGTAAAAGAATAATCATCTCTTTCCAAGAACCGGCACAAATGCTTTTGACTTTTATTTTTTGTGAGACAAAAACAAGTTAGAGTTTTAAACCCAAGGAATACGAAAGGAACCCACATGAGGTTTTTCAATGGGAGAGCCAAAATGATCCCACCGAAATGGACGATGATATTTGTTTGCACATTGTCGTTGTTCGGAGCGGTGGCAATGGTCTCTTGCAAACCCACCACTACAGAGCGTCTCGGCTTGCCGCCCCTAAAAACGGTAAAAAAAGTTGATCTAAATAGATATCTGGGCAAATGGTACGAAATAGCCGGCTTTCCTCAGCGATTCCAGAAAGGCTGCACCGGCAGCACGGCAAAGTACATAAAAAGACAAGATGGCAGAATACGAGTCGTGAATCGTTGCCGAAAAGGATCTCTGCGAGGCAAGAGAGCCTCTGCAAAAGGTCTCGCCCGAGTTGTGGACAAAAAAACCAACGCTAAACTGAAAGTAAGCTTTTTCAGACCTTTTTGGGGAGACTACTGGATTATCGATTTGGATGACAATTATCAATATGCCGTCGTTGGGCATCCCAGCCGTGACTATCTGTGGATTCTCAGCCGCACCCCGCAGATGGACGAATCCGTCTATGAGGGAATCTTGAAACGTCTCAAAACCCAAGGTTATGAAATCAGCAGATTAAAGAAGACACTCCAACCAAAATAAGAGGCTGCCCTTATGGCAATCGGCTTTTGTTTACTTTTGAGGAAAATCACTTGAAACCTCCGGCCATTCATATAGAGAACTTGACCGTTGAATTTGATGGAAAAACCATCTTTTCGGGACTTAATATGAAGATCCTTCCGGGTGAAAAACTCACCGTGGTGGGCAAATCAGGCAGCGGCAAATCAACCCTGCTTCACTGCCTGCTTGGTTTCGTCACTCCCAGGAGAGGCAGGATTCTAATTTTTGGGGATGAGCTCACCGATGAGTCTGCATGGAAAATCAGAACATACATGGCCTATGTGGCTCAGGAGCCCGAGCTGGGAGAAGGCAAAATCCGTGATATTCTAGAACGCCCATTCAACTACAAAGCAAACCGGCATTTACAAGAGAATCTCTCTCGTATTCCGTCGCTGATGAAAAACTTGGATCTACCAAAATCATTGCTCGAAAAGGAACCATCCACCCTTTCAGGCGGTGAAAAACAACGCTTCGCGCTCATATCGGCGTTGCTCCTGGATCGCAGCATCCTCCTGTTGGACGAAGCGTCGTCGGCCTTGGACAAGGCATCCAAAGATATGGTAATCGACTTATTGAAAGCACAACACGAGCTGACCATTCTCTCGATCTCTCATGATAAGGAATGGCTTAGTTTATCCGATGCTGTTTTTGAGTTTCCGGTCACATCAGAACACTCTGATCCGGATCAAAGGGACACAGAATGAATCTCATAGACATCAGTTTTTGGCGTTTGTCATTGGGTTACCTGCTCCTGGCGATTCCTCTCGGGCTCATCCTGTGGTTGCGGCTGCCTATGTTCGGTCGGACAGTGAGTGCGGTGATCCGAATGACCGTCCAGCTCCTCTTTGTGGGGTTCTACCTTCAGTTCATTTTTGACTTGGAAAACCTCTGGGTCACGGGAGCCTGGGTGATGATAATGATTGGAGTGGCCGATGTTTCCATCATCAATGGGAGCAACTTAAAGCTCAGCAAACTCGCGATCAGCCTTTTCATTGCTCTGGCGGTGGGAACAATCATTCCTCTTTCGTTTTTCGTTTTCATCGCCTTGGATAAACAAGCCGCCCTTGAGACAAGGTACATCGTCCCGATATTTGGGATGATTCTTGGAAATTGCCTCCGCGCCGACATCATCGGCATCCGCACTTTTTATGACTCACTGTTGAAAAATGAAAAAACCTATCTGCTCACCCTCTCCCAAGGCGCGAGCTTAAAAGAGGCTATTCACCCTTTCGTTCGCAATGCTTGTGAAGCGGCGCTGGCGCCTACTGTGGCAACTATCGCCACCATCGGCCTTGTGGCTTTGCCCGGGATGATGACCGGGGTAATCCTCGGCGGGGGCAACCCAATGGCTGCAATCAAATACCAAATTGCCATTATGATTGCCATTTTTTCCGGCACGGCCTTAACGGTGATACTCGCTATTCGATTGACGGCTTACGGCAATTTTTCCAACACTGGAATGCTGGACCACGGTGTTTTCAAACGCCTTAAAAAACAGTAATGGGAGAGACTATAAGTGGTGAGCTCAACCGCCGGCCACGGGTGATTCTCGAACTATCTTCAAAACACTATCCAGGTGGGCGCGCGCTTTATCAATTTTACCCCTCTCCAGAGATACACAAGCGTCCTGAAGGCCTGCGCTGAGTTCTTTCAACTTCGGCCAGGCCGCTACACTTTCAGGGCTCCCTGTAACATTCATCAGCCTCTTCAGCTCAGTGCTGTACTCTTGAACAGCTCTTGTCCGTCTAGACTCATAGTCTTGTTCGCCGACCACCGACTCCAGCTCTTTTAGGTCATGGATCATTTTCTCCAAGGTGGGCAGATCAGGGAGACGCAGGGTGGCAGCGAAAGCTTCCTCACCGGAGCTCTTGGCTTTTTGCCTCATGGGCCGCCCCATATAGATTCGCAAAGAACGAGCCACAGAAGTGAGCGCGTCCCGAAACTCGGGCTCCTCATCAAATTGCCGGGATACATGAGTCAATCTCTCAGAGCAACTGTTGTAATCATTTTCTCTCTCCTGCGGCGACGAACAATCTCCGGGTGTCCACGGAGGCATCGCATCCCGGCGCAAATCGCCCCCTGTCCGCAAAATCCAATCTCTTTCCAACTTTGAGAGGCTTTTCCTTACTTGCCAAAGCTGTCTTACTTTTCGTCCGCCCACCGTCAACTTGTTCTTTTTCAAAGCCAACTCAGAGGCCCACTTTTCGAGCTGACGGGTCGGTTGCATCAGCTCCTCAATATCGTCATGCCCCCTGGACCTCTTGAGCAGCTCCAACACCCGATCCAGTTCATGTAAAACAAATGAACAAAGCAAAGGGGCGTTCATTTCATCGGGCAACTCTTCATCGGTTAAATCATCCTCAGCGCTCACCCTCCTCTCCGCAGTTGGGCCTCTCCCCACGCCCAAGCTTCCTCCTGTCTCTACGACTCTTCCCTCGCCCGCTTGTCCTCCTTTGCGCTCACTGTAAGCCACACCCCCGGATTCATTGGATGCGCTTGTGGTTTGAACCGGATCTTCCATACGGAGGAGCTTAATGACCCCGACCATCAACAACACAAACCCGGCAACAGCCGCCAAGAGCGCATACAAACCAATACCCTTTAGACCCCATTTTAAGGTGATCGCCGAACCCGAGCCTGTAACAACCCCCCCGGAGACCATGAAAAACCAATGAAAAAATTTATTCCCTAAGGCGCTCATCTATCTCACCTTGACCACTTTAATAATGCTCACGCTCATGATGCTCATGCTTAACCTCGAGCTCAAGCTCAAGCTTATGCTTATGTTTCCGTCTATTTCCGAGCCCTCTTTCGAGTCA
>JAABSF010000015.1 GCA_011390535.1 Deltaproteobacteria bacterium
CAATGTCATCGGCGCAAGTAAACACATTGCCCTCGCATACTGTAACAACCATTGATCTCTGACACGACCAATCATCACAATCCGTGTGACCATCGCCATCATTATCTATCCCGTCGTCACATTCTTCATCCGTAGATTCCACATCTTCACATACCCCGGCGTATTGGCATGAAAAAGCCTCACAGTCGGTATAACCGTCACCATCATTGTCTATACCATCATGACACTGTTCGTAGGTGTTTTCTATGTGTTCTTCACATACACCCCGTAAAACGTCGAAGTTCAGAAAACAGCCACGGTCATCACAATCTGTGTAGCCGTTCTCGTCATTGTCGTCTCCATCTGAACACTGTTCGGCGCCTGTCTCCACAAATGCTGCACAGGTCCCGGCTGCCAAAACATCCGGATGATACAGACATGAAGGATCCTCACAGTCAGTCAGCCCAGTGCCGTTGTTATCTATCCCATCACTGCAGAGCTCCGGTGTGTTCTCGGCACAATACCCATAACCTCTACACTCCCAATCTCCACAATCATCAGGATAAACACAATTCTCAGAAGGATCGGGACAATCAGAATCATTTTCAGCCACTTCGATGTCGGCTGAAGATCTGGGTAGCAAGGCATATTGATAGAAATAATCTACGACGCCCACCACCTCACCATAACAAGTCCCCACTTCAAATGCACTCAGGATATCCATAAGATTATCGCGCACCACCATGCCGCCCGAAAAAACCACATCATCATAATTATTGATTTGCTCGGCACGAACGTTCAGCACTCGCACCAATACTCCTTCGTAGGCTTCTCCGCCCGGATCGTTCATGATCGTCTCTGGAGATTCAACCGTTTCTGGTTCAATCGGCTCACCTTGCGCTACTATCTCTAGCGACCCGTTTGCTATCTGTGTCACGGTTCTTCCAGAGCGATCATCATCCATCCCAAATTCCACCTTAACCCCTGAGACGTTGACTATGTCTCCAATTGTCACATCTGCCAATTCAGTCCCTGTGGGAAGCTGCGGCCTGTAAACACGAACACCACTGAATTCCCCACCCGTCGGTTCTTGCACCCAAATATCGCCGGTATAATCACCATCATTGTCCACGGCGGTTACAAGCACGTTTTTTAGGTTTACCTCAGCATCCTCAGGGATAAAGTCAGCGTGGCTCTCATCTTGAAGCTGATATACAGTATCGTCGTCTTGCTCCTGGTTGTTATTATTATTGTTATTGATGTTTTCATTACCGTTACCGCCGTCATCATCACCACAACCAAAGGCCAATAACCCGGTTACGGCTAAAACACCAACCAGAAAACACATTTTACGTTTCATCTCTTAACTCCTTTTAACAAATTCAAAACAATCCATGCATATATACAACCATAGTGTAACAAAAGGTCAAAAAGAAAAGCAAAAAAAAGCGCACTCGACTAAGAGACCGAGTGCGCAAAACCTTTAAGCTCTAATTCTTGCAAAAATAGAACTATTGTTATTCTTTCGCCGACTCCGCCACTTCCGCAGTCGCTTCACCTGCCTCTTCTTCAGGTAGAAGCTCGACATACGCCATCGGGGCACCATCTCCATGACGCACCATGGCTGTCTTGATAACCCGTGTATACCCACCCGGTCTTCCGACAAAACGAGGGCCGACCTCTTCGAACAACTGCATGAGAATTTCTCTATCTCTGAGGATCCGCTTCGCCATTCTGATATGATGAACTTTCTTCGCCCTGTCTTCTTTGCTCAGCTTCTCGGGCTCAGTTGTCAAAATATCACCAAGGGAGGTGGCCCACGTGATTGTCTTCTCCGCTATTCTTCTCAGCTCCTTTGCTTTGGTCACAGTAGTTTTTATCCTGCCGTGCTTGATCAAAGAAGCCGTCATATTTGAAAAAAGCACTTTCCGGTGTGGAGCGGTGCGTCCTAAACGTTTTCCCGACTTTCGATGTCGCATCTCGAAACCCTTTTTTACAATGGAAACATCTTTTTAATCTTAAAAGATGCAGTTTTTAAACACAAACTACTCGGTTGTTTGTGTTTCTCTCTTAACAACTTCTTCCTGCAATCCATCCAGCTTCATACCCAAACCTAAACCCATATCATTCAAAATTTCTTTGATTTCCTTCAGAGATTTTCGTCCGAAGTTTTTTGTCTTGAGCATATCCTGTTCAGTTTTTTGAACAAGCTGGTAAATGTACTTTATATTGGCATTTTTCAAACAGTTGGCGGATCGAACAGACAGCTCTAACTCCTCTACTGATTTGAAAAGATATTCGTTCAAATGCTCCAGTTTCCCGGGTTCTTCTTCTTCTGTGGGCTCTTGAGGTTCATCAAAATTGATAAATATCTGTAGCTGTTCTTTCAAGATCTTGGCAGAAAAAGCAACCGCATCCTCCGGCTTAATGCTCCCATTTGACCAAACTTCAAGAACCAATTTATCATAATCTGTTCTCTGCCCTACTCGAGCATTGGTCACGTTGTAATTGACCTTTCTTATCGGACTGAAAACAGCATCGATAGGTATTGCATCAACACCAAGGCCTGTTTCACTTCGTTCCTCGGCTGAAATATAGGCTCTGCCTATCTGTACCATCAGCTCAGCACGAAACCTTGCGTTTCTGTTACTCAAGGTGCAAATGTGGTGAGAAGGATTCAGAACTTCTACACCTGAAACTATCTGAATGTCACCAGCGGTTACAGTGCCCTCACCTTCTCGATCAATTATCAGAATCTTCGGCCCCAAGTCATCCATTTTTATCAAGACACCCTTTAAATTGAGGATGATATCCATCACATCTTCCACAATGTCGGGCATATTCGCAAACTCGTGGACAACACCGTCTATCTTCGCCGCTGTGATCGCTGCTCCTTGCAAAGAGCTTAGAAGTATTCGACGCAAGCTGTTTCCAACTGTCAACCCAAACCCTCTCTCTAGAGGCTCACAAACAAACTTGCCATAGGTGGGCGACAGGCTCTCCGTCTCCACTTCAAGCCTCTTTGGACAAATCAGGTCTCTCCAGTTTTTCACGTACCAACTTGGAATGGTCTGTGAATTCATGGGCATATTTTTTTGCCTCCCTCAACTCGCTTTTTCTCGAATGCAGTACTATCCAATCTTTTAAGGATTCTATAAACTGCTACTTCGAGTAGAGTTCCACGATGAGCTGCTCCCTGATAGGAGTCGTGATATCATCTCTTGTGGGCAACGCTTTTACCCTGCCCTTGAAATTTTCTTTTTCCAGTTCCAGCCACGCAGGCACTCCTCTTCGATCGACGCCGCTCAAAGCATCGGTGATCTTGCCTACTTCCCGCTTCTTTTCAAGGACCTCTATCTCATCATTTTCAGACACCAGGAAAGATGGAATGTTTACTCTCTTCCCATTGACCTTGAAATGTCGGTGCAATAACAATTGTCGAGCTTCTGCGCGGTCACAAGCAAACCCTAGCCTGTAGATTGCGTTATCCAACCTTCGCTCCAATAAGCTCATAAGGTTTTCGCCTGTGACCCCTTTCATACGGGCGGCTTTTACATAGTAAGCCTTGAACTGCTTTTCCGCCAGCCCATACATTCTCTTAACTTTTTGTTTCTCTCGAAGCTGCTCTCCGTAGTCAGATGCTTTTCTCCGTCGCCTTTGACCATGCTGACCGGGCGGATATCCTCTCCGTTCGTAAGCGCATTTGTCTGTATAACAACGCTCTCCTTTGAGGAACAACTTCTCTTCTTCTCTTCGGCAAAGCCGACATACAGGCCCTGTATAACGCGCCATGGTAGCTCCTTCAAACCCTTCGCCGTTTTGGCGGACGACATCCATTATGAGGAATCGGTGTCACATCTCGAATAAACGTAATCCGAAAACCGGCGGATTGAACTCCGCGCAATGCAGATTCCCTACCGGCACCAGGACCTTTAAGAAACACCGAAACCGTCTTGACTCCGTGTTCTTTGGCTTTATTCGCAGCATCTTCACCAGCTAACTGTGCAGCAAAAGGAGTTGATTTTCTCGACCCCTTAAAGCCCCGACAACCTGAACTCGACCATGAAATAACATTCCCGGAAGGGTCCGTAATTGTCACAACCGTATTATTAAAGGTGGACCTTATATTCGCCACACCAACCGGTATGTTTTTTCTAACTCTTTTTTTGGTAACCCTACGTTTAGGTTTCGCCATGACTCGTTTTCTCTCTCTTCTTTCTGAATACCTACCGCTTTCTTATCATGCCCCTCCTGGGGCCTTTCCGCGTTCTCGCATTAGTGTGAGTTCTCTGACCTCTCACAGGAAGCCCTCTTCTGTGCCTCAACCCCCTATAACAACCTAGATCCATCAAACGCTTGATGTTCATGGCCGTCTCCCGCCTGAGATCACCCTCTACTGTATAATGCTCATCCATCAACTGCCGTATACGTCGGCTTTGATCTTCCGAAAGCTCGTCGGACTTTGTCTCCGGATCTACTTGCGCCTTTTGGCAAATCTCCAGAGCCCTGGTCCGACCAACACCGAAAATCGAAGTCAGCGCTATCTTCATTCTCTTGTTGCGCGGCAGGTCAACTCCTGCAATACGAACCACTTTAAGTCTCCTTTCTAATGCACAAAACCTTTGGTTATATCAACCTTGTCTTTGTTTGTGCCTAGGATCTTTGCAAATCACTCTGACTACGCCTCTGCGTTTAATCAGCTTGCATTTTTCACATATCTTTTTTACTGAAGCTCTTACTTTCATAAGCCACCTCTCTCTCAAAGCCTGCTGAGCACATAAGGCCCATTTTCAGTGAGGGCCACAGAGTGCTCAAAATGGGCGGACAGCATACGATCCCTTGTGACGGCTGTCCAGCCATCATTCAACACTTCAACTTCATGAGTTCCTATATTCACCATGGGCTCTATAGCAATTACCAGCCCTTTTCTAAGCCTCATTCCGCGTCCGGGCCTTCCATAATTAGGAACTTGCGGATCTTCATGCATCGAAGATCCGATCCCATGGCCCACGAAATACCGCACCACCGAAAAACCTTTCTCCTCAACGTGTCTCTGAACAGCATATCCGATGTCTTGCAAACGATTGCCGCAAATAACAGCTTCAATGCCTCTTCCGAGCGCTTCTTCCGTCGTCTTTATA